>JBBSUP010000096.1:0-13185 GCA_038234295.1 Chthoniobacterales bacterium | reverse complement strand
CGAGGGATCCCGTGGATCATAGGTGAAGCGACGAATACTCACAGACTGTTTCCGAAAGCTTCGAGGAAGCCCAACGGGATCCCTCGACTGCGCCTTCGGCTCCGCTCGGGATGACAAACCAGCGCACTCGCACCAAGCTGACCGCCGGACGATGAGCGAATTTGGCGAGGCCCTTACGATCACCCTGCGCGCGCTCGAGCAGATCGAGCGCGACCACGATCGCCCGCTCCGCGCGAGCGCGCAGGCGCTCCAGCGCCTGCGCCTAACGACCCCAACAGCCGTCGCGCCAGGGAAGGCAACTGCTTCACCTCTCCACGCCGGCAGCAAAGCCGCGCGCCTCGCGCCACTGCGCGAGCAGGTCAGCGTTTGCGTCCGCTGCCCGCATCTCGCCGCTTCGCGCACCCAGACCGTTTTCGGCGTCGGCAATCCCGACGCCGAGCTCATGTTCATCGGCGAAGCACCGGGCGCGGATGAAGATCGGCAGGGCGAACCATTCGTCGGTCGCGCTGGGCAACTGCTCACCAAAATCATCGGCGCGATGGGTTTTAGCCGCGACGACGTCTACATCGCCAACGTCCTCAAATGTCGCCCCGACACGCCCGGTCAAAGCGCCGGCAACCGGCCGCCCACGCGGGAAGAGATGGCTACCTGCCTCCCCTATCTCAGCGAACAAATCGAGATCATCCAACCGCGCGTGCTCGTCGCGCTTGGCGCCACCGCGGTCGAGGGACTCCTCGAGATCCGCGAGCCGATGGGCAAGCTCCGCGGCCGCTGGCATAGCTACCGCGAGACGCCGCTCATGATCACTTATCACCCCTCGTATTTGCTCCGGAATCAGAGCAACACCGAGAAGCGCAAAGTGTGGGAAGACATGCTCCTCGTACTCGAGCGGCTGGAACGCCCGATCACGGAAAAGCAGCGCGCGTATTTTCGTTAGGCGCCCGCGCGTCATCCCGAGCGGAGCCCCGCGGCCGCGGGGCGGAGTCGAGGGATCCCGTGGGGTTTCCTGAAAGAGCTCGCACCGAAGCTTCCCTGTAGCTCCACGGGATTCCTCGACTCCGCTGCGCTCCGCTCGGAATGACCCAGTTTTTGGATACCTCTCTAACGCGCTCCCGCCAAAACTGGTTCGCCCCGACCCTTTGCAACCCACTCCTCGGTCCCCTCGACGGGTGAATCCGGCTCCCAGAGCGCGGCGCGTTCCGGATGGTAACGCGAGCCGATCGGGATCGAATAATCGTCCTTGTCGTAGCTGCGCGTGCGCTTGAGTAACTTGCGAAACGCCATAATCGCCTGCGATGGCTGGTGCTCGTGCGGATAAATGCGGCCCGCGAAAGCGTCAGTCATCAGCTCGGTGTAACGCGAGTGCACAAAAGTCGCGAAGGCGAACGGTTGTTCCCAGAAGAGGTCGATCATGTCCTCGAGATTATCGATGCCCTGCTCGCAAATGATCTCGTGTTCGGCGAACGGATTTCCCTCCGCGGACAGCTTGCCCTGCAGATAATCGCGCACGATCGGCGCGATTATTTCCGCCTCCCGCATCGTCACCGTGACGCCGAAGGAAAAGATCGGATCGAGAAACCGATGCGAATCACCGATGCAGGCAAAACCGGGGCCGGTAAAACCGCGCACTTGGAATGAATAATTCGGCACGACGTGCACCTTTTCGGTCATGTCGAGTTTCGGGACCCGGCGGGTCAATTCCGGATTAATCGTGTAGAGATCGCTCTGAAAAAATTCCGCCGGTGTCTGCTTTTTCGCGAGAAAATCAGCGCGCGGCGTGACCAACCCGACGCTGACAATGTCCTTGTCGACGGGGATGAACCACGACCAATGAAACTTCTGGTGATAAAGGATGATGGTGTTGTCTTTCGCGTCCGGGCCCGAGGTGCCTTCGTCGCGAATCGCGCCGCGCACGTGGGTGAAAAACGCGACCTGTTTGTCGTAGCTCCCGAGATATTTCGGGCCGGTGACTTTCTGGTTCGCGAGGAAAGTTGCCTGGCCGGAGCAGTCGAGCGTCACCTTCGCGCGGATCTCGCCCAGCGTGCCATCGGGGTAGCGAACGGTGACGCCACAGATGACGCCGTTCGGATCTTTCAACACGCTCACCGCCGTGCCCTTGAGCTTGCGCGCACCGCGCTTGATCGCCTCGTCGGAAAGCATTTCGTCGAAGTCGCTCCGGCGCACCTGCCAGGTGATGTTGTCGTAGAGATTCCAATCGGCATCGCGCGACGAGACTTTCACGTACCAGCTATTCACCGCGGTCGGTCCGTAGACCTTCACCCCATGCTTCACCGGGTAATCGCGCCGCTCCATTTCCTCCTGCAAACCGAGGCGCCGCAGCACCTGTGCGGTCTCGCCGGTGAGCGACTCGCCGATGTGAAAACGGGGGAATTCTTCACCTTCCAGGATGAGGGGCGTAATGCCCTCGCGCAGAAGAAACATGGCCGCGGCCGAGCCGCCGGGACCGCCGCCAATAATTAAAACATCCGTCGTCTGCATTGAATCCATGAAACCCAAGACCGGACGGCCCGCACTCAGGTTACATAAAGATTATCGATAAGCGCATCGATGACGCTTTTTCCTTCAGCTTGCGAGAGCACACGACTCGCGAGAGCAAAAGCCGCTTGGCGCACCGAAGAGCGCGCGTAAGCTCCCGCGCAGCCGCCGCTGTGGCGAAATGGCAGACGCAACGGACTTAAAATCCGTTGGGCTTAACGGCCCGTGCCGGTTCGAGTCCGGCCAGCGGTACCCCCCTGAGAAAGGGGTTTCATAGGTGATTCACCGCCAGCCGAGTCATCCATCAAGGTTGCAGCGAAGCGCAGGAACACGCAGGGAGTCGCAGTTTATTTGCCAAGTTCGTGCCAAGCCGAGATGGCCCAAGAGACTCTTTTTTAACGGTGAGCACTTCGACTTCTTTGTTGAATTCCGGGCCTCCACATCTCTTTACATTTAAACTGCGCACAAATCCCGCCGTGCAACATCTTAGGATTGCGACCTCCGGCGGCTTCGCTCGGCGTGGGCGACATGACTGGGAATGTTCGAGTCAGCGAATTCGAATTGGGCGAGCAGCGTTCGGCATGAAAATGGTTCAGGTCTTCTTGGACTTGCTCGAAGCAGTGCTTCGCCCCCCGGGTTTCTTGGCTACCTCCTTGATGGCAGCCGCTGCGCCTGACCGTCGATTGCCGCTGGGATGCGCCGTTCAGTGCGCGCCCTTCCCGAGGTGAAACCTTCACTCTCCGTCACGGAGGCGCGTGCATTATTTTTGCCGGTGGTCTTTTTAGCGGTCATAGCCGGAGGTTACGACCGTAGGCCCTGCAAAGACAATCGTTAACGATCCACGTCTGCCGGTCGCTCGGGAAACGAAACATTACTAATGCACTTGCAATATTCTCATCGCCGCCCTCAGTTTTTCCTCGCGCCCGAACATGGAGGCAGCACCGTCTCCGGTGGCGGCCATCCATCGGCCGACTCTCCCCCGGCATCCGAAGCGATCGACGATGCCTTCGCTCAAGATGCCCGCGGCCGTGGCAACACGCCCGGCGTCGGCGTTCCTGGGAGCAAATCCAATCCGGTGCTGACCAATGATGGCGTCACCGAGCGAGCTCATAGGATATGGGAAGAAGAAGGGCGGCCCGACGGCAAAGCGGATGAACATTGGAGCCGAGCGGAGGCCGAGCTTCGCGAATCTTCCAGCCAGGATGAGAAGTGACTTCTGAAAGATGCTTCGGCGGAGTAGTAAGGATCAGATCGAAACCTCCGCTTTGGTGCGGCGTTTTCTAACTGCCTCGGCCAGCTAGCAGCCTACCGCCGCCGGTTTATTTGATGGAATGTATTGCCAGATACTTAAAGCTGGGAGAGCTGGCAAAGGTAACTTGCCCTCTGCAAAGGTGAGGGCATCGTCAAACCGCTGCGCGCCGCGCACGTTTCTTAGAGGGTGTCTAAAAGATGGTGGCGAATGGAAGACAGGCATCTCTGCCTGTTTCGGCCGACGGGCTTCCAGCCGGTCGCTTCTAGAGAGAACCGGCAGGCAAGATGCCTGCCGGCCGAGACAGGCTGGAAGCCTGTCTTCCGGCACGCCCCCACCTTTTAGACACCCTCTTAGCGAGCTGAACCGCAAGATCCTTATCGGCGCCCTGCTGCGAGTGACTTTGCTCGGTTACGCCGTCTATCTCTTAACCGGAAATCTCCACGCACAGCCTGCGTCCGGCACACCTACCGCAATCCCCGTCGCCCCTGGGAAGCAGACTCTGCCAGACGCTCCGGCGAAGGTGGATGTTAACCCCGTCGCGCACGACGCGGAAATCCAGCAGCGCTTACAAAGTGTTCTAGCTGCGACCGGCTGGTTTCGCTTGCCCCAGGTCGAGGTCAAACAAGGAGTTGTCTTCCTCAAGGGAGAGGCGCAGTCGGCCGAGCTGCAGAAGTGGGCCGGGAACTTGGCCGGTAACACCCAGGACGTGGTCGCCGTGGTGAACCAGATGAATGTGACCGTGCCCTCGATGTGGGACTTCGGTCCAGCTTGGAGCGGGCTGATGGACCTATGGCGAGGCTTTATTCGCTCGCTGCCCTTCTTCGGTTTCGGGTTAGTCATACTGGTCCTCTCTGTCGTGGCGGGCGTGCTCGCGACCCGTGGGGGCCGCGCGCTCTTACAGTCACGTGTGCAAGCGAAACTTCTTCGAGATGTCATCGCCGGAGGCCTCGGTGTTCTCGTCTTTCTTTTTGGCACTTATATTGTTCTTCGCGTTTCGGGACTTACTTCGCTGGCTATGACGATAGTGGGCGGAACAGGCTTGGCCGGCCTGGCTGTCGGTATCGCCTTTCGGGACATCACCGAGAACTTCCTCGCGAGTATTTTCCTCAGCATGCAGCGACCTTTTGCGATGGGAGACCTGGTTGAGATAGCCGGAGTCACTGGTTACGTCCGCCAGTTGAATGTGCGAACTACGATTTTAATAACCCTCGACGGCAATATTGTTCAGATTCCAAACGCCACCGTTTATAAGAGCAATCTCTGCAACTTCACGACGAACGCCAATCGACGAGAGGTTTTCACGGTCGGGATTGGCTACGATGATTCCATCGCTGAGGCGCAGGAGATAGCGAGTGGAGTTCTGGCTGCGCACCCTGCCGTTCTCAAAGACCCGACGCCTTCAATCCTGGCCGAGAGCCTTGGACAATCCACCGTAAATTTGCGCGTTTACTTCTGGCTTAACGGTCATGAATTCGACTATTTGAAAGTTCGGTCATCGGTGATTCGCCTGTTAAAGGGCGCTTATCAGAAACACGGCATCTCGATGCCGGATGAGGCCCGTGAAGTTATCTTTCCGCAGGGCGTTCCGGTCACCATGCTGGAAACCAAGCCTAAAGCTAAACAAGAGGCCCAGGCGCAGGCGGAGTCCGACGCGGCGCGAGCGCACCCGGACTCAGATGCTGTCTCGACGAAAGCGGAGGCCGGGTTAGGCAGCGAGGCGGACGTGATCAAGGAGCAGGCGAGAGAAGCTCAGCCGCTAAAAGAAGGAGAGAATCTCTTGCCACCTACTCCTGACGGTCATCCCACAAAAAAGAGCTGAGTCAGGGGCAACGCGCGGAAGATCGACCGCGATTCAAGGCGGGAATCTTCTCGACAGCCTCTGGCCGGCGGACCCATTTTTAGCGAAATCACACGATCCGGAATCGGGCCGAGCGCTCAGGGCCTGGGAGTGCGCTTCGCTCATTCGGATCCGGACAGCTCGGCCCTCCCAGGCTCGGAAGGTACTCTCATGGAACAGGTGATCTTGGGTCGGCAGCGCGGTCCGCTTCGGTTGTCCGGGTTTTTACGCCTTGCCGCGCTGCTCGGCGGAGTCGCGCTCGCGCCGCTTGCGCGCGCGCAATCACCGCTCACGGAAGGCTCTTGGAGCACACTGCCGTATCTCATGCCGATCAATCCGATCCATTGCGGCGTCACCCACACGGGAAAAATCCTTGTCGTCGCGGGCTCGGAAAACGACGCGGACGAGCACGACGACAGCATCGCGCGCGCCGCAGTTTACGATCCGGTCGCGGGCGCGATCAACGTGGAGGATTTGCCCTGGGACGTCTTCTGCAACGGCATGGCCGCCTTCGCTGATGGCAGATTCCTCATCGTCGGCGGGAGCGAACAATACGATCCGTTTTACGGCGAACCGTATACGACGATCTACGATCCGATGACGGAGAAATTTAACGACGTCGAGTCGATGGCGCATGGTCGCTGGTATGCCACGGTCACCGCGCTCGGCGATGGGCGACTGCTCACGTTTTCCGGCACGAACGAATTCGGCGACACGAATCAGGCGATCGAGATTTACCAGATCGGCGCGGGCTGGAGCCCGGAATATGTCGCGCCCTGGCAGCCGCCGCTTTATCCGCGGCTGCTCCTGCAGCCGAACGGCGACGTGTTCTACGCCGGCGAGACGATCAACTCGAATGTCTTTCATCCGGCCGAGCAGACCTGGTCGCTCGCGGTCGCGCAGACGACCTACAAGCGCAACCGGAGCTGGGGCTCGGTCGTGCTCTTGCCGCTTCGTCCCGAGCTCGGCTACGCCGCGAAAGTCCTGAGCATGGGCGGCGATTTTCCGGCAACTTCCTCCGCGGAAATCATCGCCCCGGCCGCCTCACCAGCTCCCGCATGGCGCAAAGCCGGACGCATGAGCCAGGGCCGGATCCAGATGAATGCGACGCTCCTGCTCGACGGCCGCGTACTCGCGCTCGGCGGCTCGATTAACGACGAAGACCCCAAGACCGCGAGCCTCGCGGCCGATCTTTTCGACCCGGTCACGGAAACTTGGGCTCCTGCCGGTGTCGAAGCATTCGCGCGGCTTTATCATTCCGTTTCGCTTCTCCTGCCCGACGCCACGATCTGGGTCGCAGGCGGCAATCCGGTGCGCGGCACCTTCGAAGAGCACATGGAAATTTACACGCCGCCCTACCTCTACGCGGTCGACGGCAACGTCATCCCCGCGCCGCGGCCCCTGCTCACGAGCGCGCCCGCGGAGATCGGCTACGGCGCGACGTTTAAAATCCGCACTCCCGATTCCGCGGCGATCCGTGAAGCGGTTCTCGTTAGGCCGGGATCGGTCAGTCACGCCTTCGACATGGAACAGCGGCTCATCGGCCTAACGATCACATCGAGCGCACCGTCGGCGCTGAGTGCAGTTGCGCCACCGAACTGCAACATCGCGCCGCCCGGCTACTACCTGCTCTTTATTCTCAACCAGGCAGGAACGCCTTCCCTGGCGAAGTTTGTGCACCTCACCGCGACGCCCGCGAATAAGGCACCCGACGGGCTCATCACGCTGCCCGTCGGCGACGTCACGATTCACGTTGGTGAAGCAGTTAATTTCCGCGGGAGCGCGCATGATCCGGACGGCACAATCGCTTCTTACGCGTGGATTTTTCCCGGCGGCGAACCCGAGAAAAGCGCGGCACGCAAACCCGGTTTGGTCGCCTTCGACGAGACCGGCATTCACGTCGTCTCCATGACCGCGATCGATAATCTCGGCGCGAACGACCCCAGCCCGCCGACGCGCACAATCACCGTCGAACCGTGAGTCATCCCGAGCGCAGCGCAGCGCAGTCGAGGGATCCCGCCGGGTTTCGTGGAAGATCTCGCGCTGGAGCTTCACGGCAGCGCCACGCGACCCCTCGGCTGCGCTGCGCTTCGCTCGGGATGACGCGCTATTTGTGGGCTAGGCTCCAGACATGACCACGCTCGACCGCGCGCTCTTCATCCCGGTTATTCTGGGCACCGGACGGCGCGGACGCCTGAGCGAACCGGTCGCGAATTTCGTTTTCGCAGAACTCCTAAAGCGCGAAGGAATCGAGAGCGACCTCATCGATGTGCGCGCGATCGCATTCCAAATCGAAGGACCGGCGGATGAGCTGAAGGACTCGGCGTTCGCCGCAAAGATGGCGCGGGCGCGGCGAGCCGCCCGCGTTTCCTAACGAATGGACGCGGCTGAGCGCATGCGGCGGTTGCGGATCGCGCCGGCGGATTTGGTGGAAAGTTTTGCGCGCTCGTCCGGCCCGGGCGGGCAGCACGTGAACAAAGTCTCGACCGCGGTGACGCTGAAGCACTTACCCAGCGGCCTGAGCGTGACCGTCCAGGACTCGCGCTCGCAGGCGCGAAACCGCGCACTCGCGCTCGAGCGTTTGCTCGACACGCTCGAGCGGCAGCGCGCGGACAAACGGGCCGCGCACCGCGCCGACGTCGCCCAGCAACGGCGGCGCAACTCCCCGCGCCCACCACGTCTGAAACGCAAAATCCTCGAGGGAAAACGTAATCGTTCGCAGCTGAAAAAACTGCGCGCGAGGCCGACCGATTGATCTCCTATCTCATCTGCACCAGCCCACGCACGGGTAGCAATTTGCTCTGCGAAGCGCTCACGCGGACGGGCGTGGCGGGCGCGCCGCAGGAATATTTTAAGGCGCAATTCCAGGAGATGTTTTCCCGGAAGCTGGGGCTCGATCCGCGACTCGATTACGTCGCCTATCTCCGAGCCGCGATTGCGCAAACGTCATCAGGCGCAGGTGTCTTCGGCGCGAAGGTGATGTTGCGGCAGCTCGCGCCCTGGCTCGACCGCCTACGCGTCGGCGCGGTCGGCGAAACGGATCGCGTCGTGCTCGAGAAGCTGTTTCCCAAAGTCCGGATCATTCTCCTCACGCGCGAGAGCAAACTCCGCCAGGCGATTTCGTTTGCGCGCGCCAAACAAACCAACGCCTGGGTCGCGCGCCATCGCCCCATCGCGGAGCCGGTCTTTGATTTCGCGGAGCTGGAGAAATTGGTCGTGCGTTTCGAGCGTGAAGAAGCCGCATGGAAAAGCTGGTGTCTCGAACAAGAGATCGAACCGTTCGCGATCACCTACGAGCAACTGACCGAAGACTACGAGGAAACAGTCGCCGCCGTGCTGCGATTCGTGGGCACGCGCGACGCCAAAGTCTTGCCGCCGGAACGCAGCCGGCCGCAGAGCGACGCGCTCAATGACGATTGGGCGGAACGCTACAAAATGATGCGGAAAACCTCATGGTTCGCTCGCTGGCGGCGGCGAAAAAAATAGCGGGCGCGACTCGCGCAATCGCGTTATTCGTCCCGCCGTGACGAAGCAGTTCCGAGTGGGCATCATCGGCGCGGGCTGGCCCGGGCAGCAGCATGCACGCGCGCTCAACGCGCTCGACGGGGTTGAGCTTTACGCCTGCGCAGAGGCGAACGATGCACGCGCCGCGGAGTTCGAAGCCACCTATGCCCCAGGAAAAATCTACGCGCGTTACGAGGAGCTGCTGGCCGATCCGAAAGTTGAAGCAATCGTCATTTGTCTGCCGAACTTCCTCCATTTTCCCGCCACCTTGGCCGCGCTCGAAGTCGGCAAGCACGTGCTCTGCGAGAAACCGCCCACGCTCAACGGCGCCGAAATGGTCGTCCTCCGCGAGGAAGCAACGAGGCGCGGACTCGTCTATTTTTTCAGCCGTCAATTTCGTTTTTCCCCCGCGATGCGGATGGCGCGCGAGCTCATCGCCGCGAAAAAACTCGGACGAATTTATTTCGCGGAAGCGACCTGGGTGCGCTCCCGCGGGATTCCGTCAGGCGTCGGCGGCTGGTTCACGGAGAAGGCGCGCTCTGGCGGCGGCGCGCTCATCGACATCGGGATTCACGCGCTCGATGCCGCCTGGTTTCTTATGGGAACGCCGCGGCCGATCGCGGTCAGCGCGTCGGTTTTTCAAAACTTCGCGCACCTCGTGCCCGGGGCGGCTTTCGATGTGGAGGATGCGGCTTTTGCCTTCATTCGTTTCGAGAATGGCGCGGTCGTGCAATTGAAAACTTCCTGGGCCGGCAACCTCACGGATGAGATCCCGCAGGGCGATGTTTTCGGGCGCGAGCTGAACAACTGCACGATCTATGGCGACGCGGCCACCATTTGTTTGCGGCCTTTTACCCTCTTCAAAGATGTCGACGGCAAACTGATCGATGAAGCACTAAAACCCAGCGACGACGCCGATTCGTTCACCCTGCAAATGCAGAACTTTCTCGACGCGGTCGCCGGCCGAGCCGTGCCGTTGAACAGCGCCGAGCAGGCGCTTTACCTCATGGAAATGCTCGACGCGATCTACCTCTCGAGCGCCACCGGCCGCGAAGTGCCTATCGCCCGCGCCGAAAAAAGCACCCGCTAAAGCCATCCGCGGGCGCAAGTTCAGGCGAATCGGAGTTGTATCCAAACAACTATGAAAAAATTATCACTGACCCTTCTTCTCATTCCGGCCTGCGGATTCGTCCTGTCGTCCTGCACGACGGTCGTGAAAGAGCCCTCTACCAGCACGACCACGCGCACCGAATCCGCGGTCATGCGCACCCCAGCCGAGACGAGCACCACCGTGACTCGTCAGAGCACCGGCGGCTACTAGCAGCAGCGCTTAGTTTCAACGAAAAGGAGACGTCGCGAGACGTCTCCTTTTTTTGTCACGAGACGGAACCACCGGCAGGCGCCTGCACTCGTCATTCCGAGCAGAGCGTAGCGGAATCGGGAATCCCGCGGCGTGCGCTTTAAGGTTTCGCCACGGGATCCCTCGACTGCGCTAACGCTTCGCTCGGGATGACGGCCTCGCCGTTACTCTTCCAGATCGCCAGTTTCTTCCGACTCCGGTTCCGCTTCCTGGCTGACGACCCGCGCGATGGCTTGGAGCTTTTCGCCGCTCTTTAGGTTCATCAACTTCACGCCCATCGTGTTCCGGCCGACCGCGCGCACTTCGGAGACGCGAGTCCGCACCATCTGACCCTTCGTCGTGATGAGCATAAGCTCGTCTACCTCCGTCACGGTGAGCGCGCCGACGACGCGGCCGGTCTTGTCCCCCGTCTTCATCGTGATGATGCCTTTGCCACCGCGTTTTTGTTTCCGGTAGTCATCAAATGGCGTGCGCTTGCCGATGCCATTTTCGCCCGCGACCAGAAGCATGTGATCGCTGCGGACGACCGCATTCGCGATCACGTGATCGCCTTTGCTGGGCCGAATACCCCAGACGCCGACGGTGTTGCGACCTTGGTCGCGCAACTGGTCTTCGTGGAAACGCAGGCTCATCCCATCGCTCGTGATGAGAACGATTTCGTTCTCGCCATCCGTAAGCACGACGTCGATCAGACAATCGTCTTCCTCGATGTTGATCGCGATGATCCCGCCTTTGCGGACGTTGCTGAAGGTTGAGAGGTTCGACTTCTTCACAATGCCGGAGCGTGTCGCGAAGACGATGTGGAGATTCTCATCCCAAGTTTCGTCGACCTTATTTACGCCGGTGCCGCTGCTCTTCGCCTGGATCCGGATCGTTGCGGCGATTTTTTCACCGGCGCGCAGCTCGAGCAGGTTCGCGATCGAGCGGCCTTTGGAGGACCGGCTCATCTCGGGAATTTCGTAAACTTTCTCCACATAAGTGCGACCCGACGCGGTGAAAAACATGAGGTAATCGTGCGTCGTCGCGGTGAAGAGATGCTCGACGAAATCGCCTTCATCGTCGGTGGTCGCGCCCTCACGAGTGGTCATCCCTTTCACGCCCATGCCGCCGCGCCGCTGCGCGCGGAAAGCACTCACGGCGGTGCGCTTGATGAAGCCGTTGTGCGTGATGCTGATGATGCAGCCTTCGTTCGCGATGAGATCCTCCATGTTCATCTCGCCTTCGTCGGGCACCAACTGCGTGAGTCGCGGCGTCGCGTATTTCTGCTGAAGTTCGCGCAGTTCGCCTTTGATGATTTCGAAGACGCGGATCTCTTTCGCGAGAATGTCGCGAAGGTCCTTGATCGCCTCGAGCAACGCCTTGTATTCCGCCGAGACCTTTTCCGACTCGAGCCCAGTGAGCTGGTAAAGGCGGAGATCGAGAATCTGGTTCGCCTGGTGTTCGCTGAAAGCATAGCGGCCATCAGTCAGGCGCGCTTCGTTGCGAATGAGCACGCCGATTTGCTCGACCTGCCGGCGGGTGAATTCGAACGCGAGCAGCTTCACTCGCGCTTCGTCGCGATTCGCCGAGCCGCGGATGATGCGGATAAACTCGTCGAGATTCGCGAGCGCGATGAGATAACCCTCGAGCGTCTCGGCGCGCTCCTCGGCCTTGCGCAGTTCGTAGCGGGTCCGGCGCAGGACGACTTCGCGGCGGTGATCGATGAACGCCGTGTTCGCTTCCTTGAGCGAAAGCAGCTTCGGCTTGCCGTGATCGATCGCGAGCATGTTCACCGCGAAGGAGGATTCCAGCGCGGTGTGCTTGTAGAGATTGTTGATGACGACCTTCGGGAGCGCGTCGCGCTTCAACTCGATGACGACGCGCGTGTTCTCATCCGACTCGTCGCGGATCGCGGTGATGTCGGTGAGAACCTTCTCGTTCACGAGCGAAGCAATCCGCTCGACAAGCGTGGCGCGATTGACGTTGTAAGGAATCTCCGTGATCACGATCTGCTCGCGATTTCCCTTTAACTCTTCGACCCCGGCGATGCCGCGCACTTTCATGCTCCCGCGGCCGGTCTCGATGTAGAGCTTTACGCCGGCGATGCCGCGGATGGCGCAACCGGTCGGAAAGTCCGGACCTTTCACATACTTCATCAGCCCTTCGCTGTTAATATCCGGGTCGTCGATCTGCGCGCAGATGCCGTCGATGACTTCGCCGAGATTGTGCGGCGGAATGTTTGTCGCCATGCCGACGGCGATGCCCGTGCCGCCATTCACGAGCATGTTCGGGAACGCCGCCGGGAAAACCGTCGGCTCTGTCAGACGCTCGTCATAGTTAGGCACGAAATCGACCGTGTCCTTATCCATGTCGGTCATGAGCGCGGCGCCGAGATGAGTCATGCGCGCCTCGGTGTAACGCATGGCCGCGGGCGGATCGCCTTCGACCGAACCGAAGTTACCCTGGCCTTCGACCAGGATCTCGCGCATCGCCCAGGACTGCGCCATGTGCACGAGCGTAGGATAAATAACTGCCTCACCGTGCGGGTGGTAGTTACCACTCGTGTCACCACAGATCTTCGCGCACTTGTAAGGCTTGCGACCCGGATAGAGCGAAAGCTGCTGCATCGCGTAAAGGATGCGGCGCTGGGAAGGTTTCAGTCCGTCGCGCGCATCCGGCAGCGCGCGCGAGATGATAACCGACATCGAGTAATCGAGGAACGACCTCGAAACCTCTTCGGCGACGTTAATGGGTTCT
>JBBSUP010000095.1:0-13260 GCA_038234295.1 Chthoniobacterales bacterium | reverse complement strand
TCGCCCCAATGGGGGGGCCGGGTGTGCCGCGCCCCCCCACAACGTCGCGCTGCTCTTGGTGTTGTTCCCCCGTACCGCCAATAACAACCCGGGGCGAACACCCCTGCGCCCCCCCCCCCCCCCCCCCCCCCCGGCTCAGGATGACAATTGCGTGGGCGCTCGCTCGTTGTGTGGACGCGATCTAGAACTTGTAGAGCTCGGCCTTTGTCGGCTCCACGAACTCGGCTTGCGCGACGAGGAGCTGCTCCTTGAGCGCCTTGGACAGGCCATCGGCGAGCACGGTCGCGATCACTTTTGGCTCGCGGGTGTAGATCGGGATCGGGAACGAGCCGGCATTGCGATCGTAGCCGTAGATCGTGCCGTCGGTTTCCCAGACGCAGTAGGCGTGGCCGGAAGGATGATTTTTGTAGCGAACGAGCAGGACTTTCGCCCAGAAATTTTTGTCGAGACTGTGCTGAGTTTTGACCACGGCAAGGTAGTTGCAGGCCGAGATGACGCAGCCGTTGAGGACCACGAGGTCATCTTCCGACGGTACGAGCGTGACCGGCTGCTGGCAGGAAGCGAGCGAGAAAGCGGCAGCCAGAAGCATGGGGAGAGCGAAACGAGCGAAGCGAGAAACGTGCATAATATTTCCTGTATTTATGGCGGTTATAGCACGCAGAATGCTCTACTGGGAAGCTTTTCCTGACGTCGCACTGCATTTTTTGCAGACCGCTTTCCAGCAATTCCGAGCGTGGCCGCTTGTCATCGCAGAAGCGAACGACGAGGACGAGCTTTATTTCTCACCGAGCAACGGTTGGAGCTTATTTTTCCCCGCGATCTCGTTGCTCGAGGCGTCGGCGTGATAGCGGTGACAGAGGAGACAGGAATCTCCCGCGACCTTCGGTTGGTGGCATTCGATGCAGAGCGTCTTCGGGAGCGGTGAGAAATTGCTCTGGAAATGTGAGGGATCGCGCGCCGCGCGGGCGCCCTCGTCGCCGCGAAAATATTTCGCGTAATCGGCTTTGGGATCGATCCGGTGGCAGGTCTCGCAGGCGGTATTTCCGAAGAGGCTAAGATGGGTCGTGTGCCGGAAGGTGGTGAAGCGCTTCTGCTTCGGCGCGGCCTCCGTGGGTTGCCAGTTGATGCGGCGCACGGCGCTGGCGGCGTCCACGGTGTGGCATTTCATGCAGGCCCCGGCCGCCTGTGGATCGGTCAATTCCTGGAAGGCAACTTGAGCGATCGGTCGGTCGGTTTTGCCGGCCATGGTCGCAGTCGTATCGAGCCAGGCGACGAGGAACGGGTCGGCGTGCCTGCTCGGACGGTAAAAAATGGTGAAGCTCTCCTTCGGCCAGAACCAGCCCCCGGCAGCGACCCAATCTTCCGCTGCTTTGACGGCCACGGCTGGAGTGGGCGCGGGCGTGACGGCAGCGGGAGCCGACTCTTCGGCCGCGAGGGCGCTGAGGTCGTCGTCGCCTGCGGCTGGGGTGGGCGAGGCGGCGACGGCAGCACTGAGATCGTCATCGCCAGCGACCGGGGAAGGCTCGGCGATGGCTGCGCTGAGATCGTCGCCGCCGAGGAGAGCGTCGTCGCCGCTCGCTGGCTTTTCGTTAGGCGTGGACGCAGGCGTGGCGGCGGGGACGGCCCGTTCGGGCAAGGGAGGTTTGGTGCCGCTTTGGAAATTAGCGACTTCGGTGAGTAGGTGCGGCATCCATTCCTGTTGCGCAGCGGCGAGCGCCGCCTGTGGAATTTCAACCCCGGCGGGATCGATTTTGCCTTTTAATTCCTCGAGCAGATACGACTGCCCATCGACCACGAGATGATACAGCAGCGTCTTCACGCCCCAGGCGAATTGCTCCGCCGCCGCGAGCTGTTCCGGCGTGGCCTTGGTCAGGTCGAGCAGATCAATGCCTTGCAATTTCCCGAGCGCATCGCCCAGCGCCGGCTCGCGGCTGAGCAGCAGTTCCATGAACGGTGTGAGCTTTCCGTCCGCGAATTTCGGCCATTCGCCGATGCTGATACCCTTCTCGGCGAGCGTGGCGGCGTCGATGCCGGGGAGCCGGAAAAAGGCGACGCCCTTGGTGCTCGACCCCGCGCCTTTGATCTGCGGCTCGTGGCAGGCCGCGCAGGTTTGCGCGAAACTTTTCACCTGCATGAAGCGCCCCGCCGCATCCGTCACGTGGCAATCCTGACAGCTTTTCGGCGCGTTCTCTTTCATCTCGCCAAAGTGCTGCCGCAGGTGGCTCGCGTGATCGAAAAAGATCGGAGTGCGCTTGCGATACGGGTAGTTCGTGAACTCCGGATGCCCCTGCTCGAAGCTCGCGAATTGCGTCGCGTGACAGGTCTGACATTGCGTGTTCGAGAGATGCTTGAGGTCGAAGTTCCGGCCGTGATGTTCCTGGTGGCAGGTCGCGCAGGCGAGCGCGTCGGAGTGCGCCTCGGCGCGGCTGAGTTTCTGGCTCACCTGGAGGAAGAGCGGGCCATGGGTCGCGTCGCGAGGCGCAGTCGCGCGCTTTTTCGTTAACGCCGCGAGCGCTGCCGGCGCAACGCTATGCGGGACGAAAGGATGATCGCCGAGCGCATGGCAATTCAGGCAAAGCGCGCTGTCGGTCAGGTGGCGATCGGCGACCGGGACCACGGCGACGCCGGCGGGGTGGCCATTCGCAGCGACCGCATGGCAGTCGCTGCATTTCGCCGCGGAAGTCGCGTGCGAGTTCGTCAGGCGGCCCGGATCCATCCAGCGATGGTTCCAGCTTCCGGCGAAAAGAATCAGCCCCAGGCCCGCGGTCAGCGCGATCACCAGCCAGACGACCGAGCCGCGCGCGCGCCGGAGTGACGGGACCGGCTGGCAGGGCGGGATCAGATGTGCGCAAACCCCATCCGGGAGCGGACCTTCCGAGCACTTGCCGCCCTGCGCTTCGTTCCGCGTGCAATACCAGCGGTCGTCGCGCTTCGCCGGGTTGCACTCGCCACTGGCGCGGCAATTTCCCCGCGCGTCAGGCCCGAGCGGGCAGCCGTGCCCTTCCCCAGCGCGGCCGCAAACCCAACCTTGGTTCGGCCGTTCGTAGCGGTTCGCCTTAAACCTGAGCGGGTCGAGTGGGCGCTGCATTTACCACCTCCGGATGTAAAGCGACGCGACGATCCCGTGCGCTATGCCGAGCAGAATCAGGCTGTAAGTCGAGGGGATATGGACGAAAAGCCAGAGCCGCAGAAGCCGCTGCGAGGCGTATTGGAAATCGAGATTCTGTTTCGTCTCGATCCAATCGCGCAGCTCGAGCGTGATCGCCTTTTCGCGATCGTCGAGGTAGCGGTTGAGCGCGTCCAGCTCGGCGAGCAGCGCGTGCAATCCGCGATCCGCCGCGCCTAGCGCCGAGAGCGCGCTCGGGATGCGGGTGAAAAAATCGCGGAGCCGATCGACATAGAAATCACTGAGCGTAGACGACTCCGATTCCGCCTCGGCTTGGCGAATCAGCTCCTCGACGTGTTGCTTGATCTGCCGCCGGAACGCCGGGATCCGATCGTAGAGCAGTGGCTCGCCGGACCGAGCCATCCGCGGCGGCATTTCCCGGCTGATGTAGAGCCCGAAAAACCCGCTGAAAATCACGAGGCAAAAAACGCACGCGAGCGTGATCTCGAGCGGCCCGCTTGGGATGCGAAGATGGATGTGGAGGAGAAAAATGAAGAGGCAAAACCAGCCGGCATAGATGTGAATCTGGAGCCAGGTCACAGCGCGGATGAGCGGGAGAAAGGGCAGCTTCTTCCGCGCATTAAAGAGCGTGAGCCCGATCACGATCGCGAGCAGAAGCAGCCCCGTGTAGACCGCATCCGGCCGGAGCGCGGCGCGCAGGAGTCGGAAACAAAAAAACGCGCCGAACGAGAGCAGGACGAGCCCGATCGTGAAGCTGAGACGCCTCCGCAGCAGTGGGCTCACCGGTTGAGCCACCTCGAGAGTTGATCGACTTCGCGCATGTCCGCGCGGATGAGCGCGTCATGCGGACAGGCGCGGACGCAGGCCGGGCCGCCGAGTTGATCGACGCAGAGATCGCACTTCGTCGCCTTCAGGATCGGCGTCTGGGTCGCCTGATCGACGATGAACTGGCCCTGCTCATCGCGGATCTCGACCATCTGAATGTTGTCGTAGGGGCAGCTGTTCGCGCAGGTCGCGCAGCCGATGCAGGTGAGATCGTTGATCACGACCTGCCCGCCGATGGAGTCGCGATGAATCGCCCCGGTCGGGCAGCCGATCATGCAGACCGGGTCGACGCAATGCATGCAGGCATTCGCGACCATGATGTTGTTCTGCACCCGGCCGTGCCGGATGAACTTCGGGTTGTTGTCGTGGCTGGCTGCGCAGGCGCGCACGCAATCGTCGCAACGGGTGCAGCGATCGAGGTCGATCAGCATGGTCGCGGTGCCGTTGACGTAGCGTTCCTCGACCAGGAACTCGATCATCTCCGGGTCAAAGGTGGCCGCCGCCTCATGCTCGACGCTGATGTGCGCCTCGCGCTGAATCTTCTCACGCATCTTCGCGATCTCTCCCTCGCTGAAGCGCGGCGCGATGAACTTCTCCACGATCGGCGCCGGGATAATGAGGACATCGACATAACCGATCGCGCGCAGTGAAAACTGGAGCCCGATCGGGTCGTCGTATTTGAAATTACAGAGCAACTCCGCGAGCCCGAAGACCTCGCCCTTGCCGAGGTAACGCATCGTCCGCTCGCCATGATTATACTTGCGGCTGAGCCGCGCGAAGCCGCTCCGAATCAGGACCAGCCCGTTTGGGTAATCGCCTTCCCGCGCGATCACCGGCTCTTTCCCGAGCCGCTCCTGCGCAGAGGCTTCGCGGACCGCGCGGTAACTCGTGTTCCAATCGAAATCGCCAAAGCTCTCGAAGTGCGTGTGTTCCGCGACCGCGAGCAGATCGGCGTCGGAGACGTTGTCGAGCAGCGGGGTCTCGCGCAGGTGGGTGCCGAGGCTGCGCTCGCGATACAGCTTGTCGATGTGCGCCTTCCATTCCGGCGCGTATTTGCGCAGCTCGCGCAGCCCCTGCCAGCGAATCTCGACCAGCTCCGCGGCGCCTTCCGCGATCACGGTCGCGGTGCGCGGGCTCCGGCCGAGCGCGGCGATTTCCCCGAAGAGCTCGCCTGGCTCGATCTGCGCGGTGCGATTTTTCGCGAGCACCCGCGGGACGTCCTGGAGAAAAATGCGGACGTTACTGCCTTCGGTGACGCGGGCTTTCACGGCTCGTGATTCGGTCCCGCTGGCATCCTTCGCGCCGGCCCGATGACGGACCTCCGGGTATGCCGGGCGCCGCCAAAGTTGCGAGAGCGACTCGAAGAAGCCCTTCTTCTGCGACTCGCGGCGGCCGAGCACTTCCGCCGGCAGCGAATCGAGGACCACGCGAATCTTCCCCGAGAGCACGAAGAAGGCGGAGTTCCCGTAATCACCTTCGCGCACGATGATGTCACCGGCCGCGAAGCTTCGAACGCGGGTGTCGTTCAGCAGGATTCCGCGGAACGGAATCGTCGCCGGGAAACGCGTCGGATCGACCGTCGAGAACGGCTTGATCGTGAGCAGCCGCTCGACATCGGCCTCGGCCATCGTTTCGCCGAAAGGAATGTCCCAGCGCTGCGGACGTGAGATCTGCGGAAGAGTGGAAATCATGGGGCCGGAGCGCGTCGGAAAATGCCCGCTCGCGCGGAGTCGGCTGATTTCGTGAGGTATGACATATGTCCCGGAGCGAGCCGCTTATCCCGTATTAAAACCATCCTGCCAGAGCAAGATTTATATCCTCTTCCGCAAAAATATCATTGACCGTTCTCGGTAAAAAAACTCATCTGCACGGGTCCATGAGCGTCCCCATTCATCATCCAAAATCCGCGGTAGCCGGCGGTAAAGTCCGCCGCGAAAGCAATGCATCGCGCCTTTCCTAGCTGCCTCGGCCTGGGGCTCTTGCTTCCGCTCGCCGCCTGTTGCCTGGCGGAAGGAAGCGAGAGTCTCATCGCCCCCGAGGGAAGCAAGAGTGACACCACGCTCGGGGCTGGAACGGGGGAGACCGCAACCGCGCGATTGAGCTCGCCGCGGGCGACGGTGGTGCCCGGGCGCTTTCGGATGTCCGGCGAATTGCGCCAGACGGCGCTGCCCGATCGCGTCGATGGCCTGGCAGCCGAGGCGCTGCCCAATCCTTTCGACAGCCGCCGCTGGAACCCCGGGGAAATAGGTGCCTTTGGCCTCGTCTCCGCGAACGTGGAGACGAATCGGGAACGCTACGAACCAATCGTCGACATCCGCACCCGGATCGTCCCGACGAGCGATCGCGTCTTTAAGCCGGACCCGGTTTACGACGACACCTACAACGCCGAGGAGCAGCTTTATATTTACGGCGGGAAACATCTCGTGCCGACCGCGCGCCCGCTGCTCGAGCTCGGCCGGGAACTCTACCAATATGGGCCGCTCCGGCCGGGGATTAATCTTTTCGGGAAGAAGAACCTCGTCTTCCCGCAGTTCTTCGTCTTCGGCGATTGGCGCACCGCCGTGGCCTACAACGACAATGGCAAGGTCGAGAAGGGTCTGTTCGCGACCAAGCTCAATCTCGACGTCGATCTCCGCATCACCGCGACCGAGCGGATTCACGCTTTCTTCACGCCGTTCGATCGGAATGGGCAGTTCACCCGGCTGGAATTCGCCGGTGACAAACGGAGGAGTGATCTCGTCATCAATCCCTTCCCGGGCGCGCTCTTCTTCGAGGGCGATCTCGCGCGGATCATCTCCGGGTTCACCGACACGGATAACAAATACGACATTCCCTTCACCTTTGGCCTCATCCCGCTGATCACCCAAAACGGGATCTGGCTGCAGGACGCATTTAACGGCTTTGCCTTCACGATTCCGGCGCGGAATAGCCCGAACCTGCACATCTCGAACATGGATCTCACCTTCTTTGCAGGGTTTGATCAGGTGACGACGCGCGCGATCGATAACGATCACAGCGCCGACATCTTCGGCCTGGCCGGTTTCGTGGAGCTTCAACAAGGCTATCTCGAGTTTGGCTATGGTTACACGCTCGGGCGGAAGGATTTTGACGACCTGAGTTATCATAACTTTTCCGTCGCTTTTACCCGGCGCTACTTCGATACGATCTCTAACTCTGTCCGCGTGATTGTAAACGTCGGACAGGAACCCGACGCTGGTCACCGCCGCACCGCCGATGGCGCCTTGATCCTGATCGAGAACTCACTCATCACGCCGAAGCCGTTGACCCTGGTGCCGTATCTCAATCTCTTCGCCGGCTTCAACAAACCGCAATCGCTCGCGCGCGCGGCTGGCGCGGGCGGGGTGCTGGTGAATACCGGCCTTTCTTTCGAGACGGATGGACTCACGGGTTTCCCGAAGCTCGATGACAGCGGCCATGACACTTACGGCGGCGCGCTCGGCGTGGAGTATCTCTTCTCTTTCGACCAACAGATCGTGCTCGAGGTCGCAGGGCTAAATACCTTCGGCAATCAATCCGATCGCTTCGCCCGCGGCTATCAGCTGGCTTTTGGCGCCCGCTATCAACGGCCCTTGAATAACGCGTGGATTTTTCGCGCGGACCTCATCGCCGGAACCCGCGAAGGCGAAGAAGATCTTTTCGGCGTGCGGATGGAGCTGCGCCGGAAGTTCTAGCGGTCGGCTCATTTGTCATCCTGAGCCGGCGAAGCGCGGGGAAGGATCTCACAAGCGTTTTTCGGTCCGACTAGAAGTAGGAGACCGCGCAACGCTTGTGAGATCCCTCGCTTCGCGCGGGATGACAAATGGAGTGGCCAACCCGTGGCGGAACGAGCCTACGCGTCCAGCACCACGTCGCTCTTCGGGCAGCCGATACAGGTCAGGCGCGTGCCCGGGTCGGTCTCGAAGTCTGACTTATCGAGATACCCGACCTCGCCGGAAAACACGGCCACCTGACAGGTGCCACAACTTCCCGCGCGACAACCGGATGCGATCGAAATTCCATTCGCTTCCGCGAGCTCGAGAAGGTTCGTCGTTCCTCCAGTCCACGCGACCGTCTTACCGGACTTCTTGAACTGCACGGAAAAGCCCGGCTGATCCAGATTCTCCGGCTTCACCGCGGGTGCGATCTTTTTCACACTCGAAGGCCCAAAGGTCTCGAAGTGAATGTTCTTGTCCGGCACGCCCCATTCCTTCAGGCCTTCGGTGACACTTTGCATCATGGGGCCGGGACCACAGATGTAGTAGTCGAAGTTACTGGAAGGGAGTACCGTCTTGAAAAGATCAACCGAGACGCGGCCTTCGTAGTTATAGTCACGATCGAGCTCGTCACCTTCCTCGGGCTTGCTGTAACAAACATAGAGAAAGACGTTCGGATGCTCACGCGCGATCGTTTCCAATTGCTCTTTCATGACGTGCTCCGTACGATTGCGCAGACCGTAGAAGAACCAAATCTGGCGAGTCGACCCGAGACTGAGTAAGGTGGTCAGCATCGCGAGCACAGGAGTGACTCCGATGCCGCCGCCGATCAGCACAACATTCTCCGCCTGTTCCGGATCGAGAAAGAACTTCCCGCCCGGTGCTTTGACGTCGAGGATGTCTCCTTCTTTAATGTTATCATGGAAGTGCGCTGAGACCATCCCCGGGGGTAAGTCAGGTTTGGCCGCCGGTATCTTCTTGATACTGACTCGGTAACCATCGGGCCGCGGGCCATCGGAAAGGCTGTAACAGCGGATCACCGGCCGGGCCGAACCGGGAATTTCCAACTGGAAAGTGAGATATTGACCCGGAAGAAAACCGGCCAGCCGCTTCTGGTCGTGCGGCGTGAGATAGAAGGAGCAGACATCTTTGCTCTCCATCACCTTCTTACTCACGAGAAACTTCCGAAACCCATTCCAAGGCAGGGCGGCGTCGGAGCGTTTCCGGCGCAGATCTCGCATCATCTCCAGTTCCGTCTGGAGGAGACCGAGATCGATCTCATTCTTGCGCTGCTCGCCGCGGGCGCGGACGACATTGCGCCACGAGACGAGTGCGACCTGACTGAGCGCACCGACGACGATGATAGCTCCTGTGGTTTCCCAGATCATAACTTCCTCAACTCCGCACTTGCTACCGGGCCGGAACGTCGAACTCCACGGTGTAAGGATGGATGTCGATCATCCCCTCGTTCATCGCGCGATCCATTTCCTTGGTCGCCTCCACGAAGTCCATGAAATAGATCGGTTCCGCGCGGCTGCGCAGGCGAAAGGCGAGCCGATATTTGCCCGGTTCCTTGAGGAGTGAGCCGGGCACGGAGTAATTCGCGAGTTTGGTCGCGAGCGGCGGGATGCTGCGCTGTTCCATGCGGATGAACGGCGGGTGGTTCAGCACCGTGGTCGGCACGCCCGAAGGTCGGATGAACGGGATCTGATCGATGTCGAAGTTCACCGGGAGATACATCTCGCGGTCGGTCCCTTTCACGTTCGTGGTGAGAAATTTCGTCTGCAGATTCACTAACTGTCTGTCGTCCGCAATTTTACCCGTCCGGACATCGCGGGAATGGAGATCGCACATGTCTCCGTAGCTATCGGTGTAACCCGTTTCCCAGACTGTTTTCCCGCGCGGGTTAATCAGCGCGACGTTCACCCAGATCTCCGGCTGCGCGCCGAGCGAACCCGAAGGCATGTTATGGCCCGGGTTAATGTTCGTCATCTTATAGTTAAACTTCAGCGTCTTCCCCACCGCCGGGTCGCTCTTAAAGAAGGGGCCGTCGACGTGTGAGCCGTTCTCCATCACGCGCTCCCGCAGCTTCCGCTTCACCTCGAGCATCGCGAGGTTTTCGGTGATAATTCCGCGGGCGGTAATGCGGTCGTCGGCGCTCGACCAGACCTCGGGGAATTTGTAGCGCTTCGAGACCTTGTCCTCGAACTTATCCGTCCCCCAGCCCGCGCGGTAGTCGAACTTCAGCCAGCTCTCGATCGCAAACTGCGTCGCCTTCGGGTTGTGCGGGAAGATACCCGGATGGGCGGTCGGATATCCGGGACCGTAGAAGTTGTGGTTTGCGTGTTTGCGTCCGGGATTCACGGGCACACCGCCGACGACCGCCGCGGTCCCGGTGACGTAACCCTTCGCCTTGCCCGGCACGCGACCCATGTGGCATTCCTGGCATTGCGTCCCCTGCGAGAGCGATGGGGAAGAACGGAACTGCTCCCAGACGACTTCGAGCTTGATCCCCGGATGGACCGCGACCTGATGACAGGAGACACAAAACTCCGAGGTCGTGATCGGCTTAAATTCGATACCCTTCTTGTGAATCGCGATGCCCGGGCCGGGCTCGTCATCGCTCGTTTTCACATGGTAGATGTCCTTGTTTTTTACTACCTCAGCCACGCCCGCGCCGCTGCGCGAGCCATACATCGGTTGATAGATGTCGCCCTGCACGATGCGACGATCTCCGTTCACCTTCGTGAACTCCTCGTCAACGCGATGGCAGGTGATGCAGGTGACGCCCTCGCGCGATACGGCGGCGCGTTTCCAGAGCGGTTCGTCGCGTTTTTCATTCATGGAAGTGCCGACGCCGCCATGACAGCGCAGGCAGAAATAACCGACTGTGCCCTGCGAAAGATCGGTCAGCTTCTGCTCGAACTTATGGAAGACCGGCGAGATCGAAGCGTAGGCGTGGTTCGAGGAACGCCATTCGTCGTAAATCTGCTGGTGGCACGCCGCGCATTGCGCCGCGCTGGGGAAGTTATTTTTCGCGTAAAGCTCGCGGTGCGCGTCGAGCTCGACCGTGGGCGGCTTCTTCGGCGGCGGCAGCAGCTGCTCGGGCGGTGTCGGCGAAGCGCCGGGCAGGGAACCCGGTTCCACCGTGAGGAGATCGTCGTCGCCGCCGGGTGTTGTCGTCGAATCGGGCAGGAGTAGGTCGTCGTCGCTCGGTTTCGGCTCCTCGATGAGGAGATCGTCCCCTCCGCCGGCCGGGCTCGGCGTCACGGTCGGCGCGGGCACCGGCGAAATATTCGCGGGTTTCAGATCGCCCGGCGGCGGGACGATGTTCCCGCCATTAGAAAGGCTCGGGACTTCCGGCGCCGGACTCGGCGTGGTCTGCGCGAACAAGAGGCCCGCGCCGATCGGCAGGCCGAAACAAACCCAGAAAGCGAGGTGCGACCAACGGCGCGCCTGCGAACCGGGGGCGGTCCCGTTCTCGGGACGCGTCATAAGGGAGCGGAAGAGTTGGCTTTGGGACCGGCGATGCGAAGCATAAGGGTGCTGGTTTTACGTCCGTCCGCCTAAGCCAATCAAGCAATTTCCCCGCAAAGTTTCGCCGAACTCAGAACGCGATTGAAAAAGGCTTGCATGCAGTAGCAGTCCTGATGCTAATGAGGCAGGAAATTCACCGGAGAAAATTATGCGGCTAATTCTAAAAATGCTCAGCGTCGGTGCAGTGATCGGTCTCGTCGGAATCGCGCCGAGTCTGGTCGACGCGGCCGCCGATCCCACCAAAGTGGTCGGGCCGGATACCTGCGGTAACTGCCATAAAATGGAATTCAGCGCCTGGCAGCAGACGCACCATTTCAAGACTTTCGAAGACCTCCACCGCCGCCCGAGCGCGACCGCGATCGCGGACAAGATGGGCGTGAAACGGATCAAGAGCGACGGCACCTGCGCCACCTGCCATTACACGCAAAAAGGGAGCGCCGAGAGCCAGCCGATCGCGGGTGTTTCCTGTGAGAGCTGCCACGGCGCGGCGCAGGATTGGATTAAATTGCACAACGTCAAAGGCTCGCTCGCGAAAGCGCAGGCGGCCGGTTTCATCGCCCCCGAAGACATCTACGCGCTCGCCTCTAATTGCTTCCAGTGCCACACCATGCCTAACGAAAAGTTGGTCAACACCGGCGGGCACCAGGCGGGCAGTCCGCTGGAATTGGTCTCGTGGTCGCAGGGCGAAGTGCGCCACCATTTCCTGAAAGACACCAAGAACGAAGACGCGACGCCGGAGCGGAAGCGCATGCTCTATGTCGTCGGGAAAGTCGTCGATCTCGAGTACAGCCTGCGCGCGCTGGCGAAGGCGACGGAGAAAGCGACCTTCGGCATCTCGATGGCGAAACGGGTTGCGGCGGCCAAAGCCGACATCAAGAAAATCGCCACCGCCGTGCCGAAACCTGAGTTGCAGGACATCGTGACCGCCGCGGACGCTGTCGCGTTGAAGCTAAACAACGAGGCCAACGTCATGGCCGCGGTGGAGAAAATCTCGGAAGCCGGCAAGAAAATATCGAGCACCTACAAAGGCGCCGACCTCGCTGCCGTCGACCCGATGATCCCGCCTGCAAGCCAATACAAAGGCCCGGTCTTTCACCCGTAAGCGAGGGCTTCCACCGAGCCCAGGCGCACCGCACCGCAATCCGCGCGATCTGCTGTAGACGCCTCCCTCTGGGAGGCGCGGGAGTTGCGTTGGATAAGCGAGCGACGCCGACGCCCGCGCTTCGCAGAGCGAAGCGTCTACAGTCCTTGACATCGCACGCGGGCGGCGAGTGATTCGCGTCTGCTTTGAGACTTTTTCTTTCCTGCCCTTTTCGCCTCGTTAGGCCGGCGCTCCTCCTGGGAGCGATCGTGCTCGCGAGTGCGGGCTGCAACAACGACGACACCAAGATCACCGTCTACCGCATTCCCAAGGAAAACCTCCAGCCGCCGGCCGGCACTCCGCCGGCCGCGCCGAATTCCGGCGCCGCCCCCGCCGTCCATTGGACCGGGCCAGCCGGTTGGGAAGAACAGCCCGCCTCCGGTTTTCGCAAAGGCAGCTTCCTCGCGCGCGGCGCCGAAGGAAAAACCGCCGACGTCTCCGTGGTCTCCTTTCCGCGGCAGGCCGGCGGCGTGCTCGCGAACGTGAACCGCTGGCGCAACCAATTAAAACTCGCGCCGATCACGAGCGAAGCCGAAGCCGGCACGCCGATGCCGGTGGCGGGGCGCGACATGTTTTTCGTCGATCTCGTGAGCACGGAAGCGATCACGCCGGAAGGCGCCAAGTCGCGGATCCTCGGCGGAATCTTCCCGGTCGAGGGCGAGACGTGGTTCTTCAAAATGATGGGGCCTGATGCTGTAGTCGAAGCGCAGCGCGACGCCTTTAAGCAGTTCCTCGGCAGCGTGCACCTCGACGAAAACGCCGCGCCCGTCGCCGCCGCGCAGAACGACAGCGGCCGCACGAACGCTCCGACCCCGCCACCGATCGAGCCCGCGCTGGGCGGACCGCTGCGCTACACGCTCCCGGCCGGCTGGCAGGAGAAGCCGCTTACGACCATGCGCGTGGCCAGTTTCAACGCT
>JBBSUP010000094.1:0-13266 GCA_038234295.1 Chthoniobacterales bacterium | reverse complement strand
CGGGATGACTGGCGTGGAGGGCGTTTTCTTTGATGGTGAACCGGTGAGCGCGCTCTTACGGGATTATGATTTCGATTTGCCCGAGGGGTTGATCGCGCTGCGACCGCCCGCGCGGCGCGAAGCGGCCCGCATGCTCGTGCTCGATCGGGCGACGCAGACGATCGCGCACCGTCGTTTCACTGACCTGCCGGAGTTCGTTAGGCCAAGCGACCTTCTCGTGCTCAATGACACGCGCGTGCTCCCGGCGCGGCGCTTTTCCGATGATCGCGCGGTCGAGTTTTTGTTCCTTGAGCAGATCGACCCGCAACGCTGGAAGTGTCTGGTGAAGCCGGGTCGCAAAATGCGGCTGGGTGCGACCGTGGTGCTCGAGGGAGCGACCGGCGTGGTCGAGAAAATTTACGAGGAAGGCGACCGACTCGTCTGCTTTACACCAGCTATAAATCCTTATCGCCGGGGCGAAATTCCATTGCCGCCATATCTCGCGCGGCCGGCGGATGCGGAGGACGCGACGCGTTATCAGACCGTCTTCGCGAACGCGCCGGGCGCGGTCGCGGCGCCGACTGCGGGGCTGCATTTTACGCCCGAAATTTTGCAGCAGTTGCCGCATACGTTCGTGACTCTGCATGTGGGGACGGGGACTTTTCGTCCGGTGCAAAGCGAGACGATCGCGGAGCATCGGATGCACGCGGAGCGTTACGCGATCACGACGGCAACTGCTTCTGCGCTCAACGCCGCCGAGCACCTGCTCGCGATCGGCACGACTTCGGTACGCGTGCTGGAATCGGCCGCGCGCGCGGACGGCACTTTCGCGGCGACCGAGGGCGCGACCGACATCTTCATTTATCCTCCGTACCAATTCCGCGTGGTCGATCGGTTGCTGACGAATTTCCATCTTCCGCGCTCGACTTTGCTCATGCTCGTGAGCGCTTTCGCAGGTCGCGAGTTTGTCCTGGAGGCGTACGCGAAGGCGGTGCGGGAAGGTTATCGTTTCTTCAGCTACGGCGATTGCATGTTGATTCTGTAGACGCTTCGCTCTGCGAAGCGCGGCGAGAGGCTCAAATTCAGGCCCTCGCTCCGCGGGTCAACTCACTCTCGCGCTTCGCAGAGCGAAGCGTCTACAGTGCGGCATGAGCGGCACCGAAACACCAGAGGGCGAGCTCGTCATTCGCACGATCGCGATGCCGGCCGACACGAACCCAAATGGCGATATTTTCGGCGGCTGGCTGATGTCGCAGATGGATCTCGGGAGCGGCATTCTCGCCTCGAAAGTGGCCAAGACCCGCGTCGTCACCGTGGCCGTGGATGGGATGTCTTTTCTCCAGCCGGTCCGGGTCGGCGATATCGTGGCCTGTTATGCCCGGGTGGAAAAAATCGGGCGCACCTCGATGAAGATTCCGGTCGAAGTGTGGGTGCAGCGTTACATGCGCACAGAGCAGGCGCTGGTCACGCGCGCGGTCTTTACCTACGTCGCGGTCGATCCGTCGGGCCGGCCGGTGCCGGTTGTAGCCGGCGGCGGTGACGCCGGCTGAGGCAGGGCAGCGGACACCGTTAGACGAGCCGAGGTCAGCGCCCCCGGCTACAACGTGCTTTCGGCCACCGCCTGCGGACCGGAGGATTCGGCGGTGACCGTGGGCTCGTCCGGCATGGTCATGGGCATGGACGGCTTGTTCGAGTGAAAGATCTTCTGCTGTTTCACCCGGCCCTTGCTCGATTTCTGCACGTAACGCGCGTAGGCCGCCTGCTGGCGACCGTTGGAGGTGAGCATGGAGCAGGCGGGCAGGAGCAGAAGGACGCTGCCGAGGGTGAGGATGTGGTGAAGTTTCATCGGCGAGTTCAGGTGGCCACGAGGTAGCGTTCGGGCTGCGGGTTTTCCACGGCGAAGAGACCGGTGCGAACCATTTCGTCGAGCACCTTGTAGATCTTGAGGTCGCACGACGAAGTCCGCATCCCGAGATCGCGGAGCGAGATCGGGGCGTCGTGCGCGAGCTGCCAGATGCTCTCCGCGAGAGGGCGCAAATCCGCGAGCGCGGGCTTTTCCCAGACCAGTTGGCCCTGTTTCCGGCGGACGGCGGCGGCGCCTTGGCGCAGGCGTTTGCGCACGTCCTCGAATTCGTCGCGCATTTGGATGGCGTTGATCAGGAGCTCGTCCGCCGGCCGTGTGAGTTCGCCGCCGGCGCCGCCCGGGGAGCGCGGATCGGCGCCATTGGCGAAGGAGAAAGTCGCCCCGTGATCCTCGTGCAAAAAGAGCTGCCAGAACGCTTCCTCGCCGACGAGGTGCGCGAACCGCCCCCAGCGCGGCGTCCCGCGTTCGAAGTAGAACTCGGAAATCTTCTCGCCGGTGTCGTTTGAGATCGTGAGCAGGCCGGTCTGCTGCGAGTGCAGAATCGTCTGGTAAATGGTCACGACATCGAAATTCGCCAGGCTGCCGGTGAGCTCGAGGACGGCGTGGTGCGAGCGCACGAGTTCATTCGTCTGAAAGAGACGCGCGGCCAGTTTCTCGGAGAGGAAAAGGAAAAACGACGGGACCCGCGCGAGCAGTTCGGGAAAATCGGAGCGGCGAAAACATTGCACGCTGAGCCCGGCCCGCGCCTTCGCGGAATGGTCGCGCTCCCGGTTCAGGAGCGGCCCGATCGTCCCGAAAATCTCGCCGCGCGAGACCACCCGGGCGGGCGCGCCGGGCGCGGCGGTCTCGAGCGAGAGCTCGGCGGCGCCGCGGTTCACGATGAAAAGTTCCTCCGCGTCGTCACCCGCGGCGTAGATCTGATCGCCCTCGCGGAAATGCCGGACCTGCGAAAACGCTCCCACCGCCTTGAGCTGGATCAGCGGCAGGGAGGTGCAATACGCAAAGAAGTCGCGCTGTTTCACGAGCGGGTAGAAAGCAAGACTCGTGCGGGGGCGGGGACGATTTGCGCCGGGAATGACGGTCAACTGCCGCTTTGCAACGCCGGTTTTCTTGGTTACTCCTTCGCATGACCGGGCTCGCTTACCTCTTCGAGCGATTCCCCTCGTTCACGCAAACTTTTTGCTATCGCGAGATTGCCGAGCTCCGGCGGCAAGGGGTCGCGCCGGCGCTCTTCTCGGTCCGGCGCCCGCAGAACGAGCCGCCGCAGGATTGGGATCCAGCGATCGCGGCGGCGGTCACTTATCTGCCGGGCGACGAGGAGCTCGTGCGGGAAATCGCTCGCGCGTTGCGGAAAGGCGAGCTCCCGGAAACGGCGGCGCGGGAGATCAAAAGCTGGGGTCGGCAGAGTGATTTTCTTCGGCTTTATCAGGCGGCCTGGCTCGGTTCGCGTCTTCGGGCGGGGGGCGTGCGCCATCTGCATGCGCACTTTGCCGGACTGGCCGCGCGGACGGCTTTCTGGGTCGAACGGTTTTTCGGGATCGGGTTCAGTTTCACCGCGCACGCGAACGATTTTTTCGCGCCGAAGCCGTTCACGGTTTCGTTAGGCGAATTGATCGGCGCCGCGCGTGCGGTCGTGACAGTGAGCGATTTTGGGGTGGAATATCTGCGCGAGAAATATCCGGCGGACGCCGCGAAATTCCGGCGCATCTACAACGGCATCGAGCTCGGTCGTTTCGAGGCAGCTACTTTCGCGGAAACGCCGCCGCGGATTCTCTCCGTTGGACGATTGATCGAAAAGAAGGGATTCAGCGATCTCATCGCCGCGGCGGCGCAGTTGAGCGTTCCATTTCGCGTCGAGATCATCGGCGAAGGTCCGCTCGAAGAGGCACTGCAAACGCAGATCGCGGACGCCGGCCTAACGAAAAGCGTCACGCTCACCGGGCCGTTGCCGCAGAGCGAAATCATCCGGCGGCTCGCGCAGAGCAGTGTCTTCGCACTTCCGTGCGTGCGCGAGACCGGCGGCGGGATGGATCATCTCCCGACCGTGGTGATGGAAGCGATGGCCGCCGGGCTCCCGGTCGTTTCCACCGCGCTTGCGGGCGTGCCGGAGATGGTGCGGGACGGCGTCACCGGTATTTTAGTGCACGCACATTCGCCGGGAGAGCTAGCCACCGCGCTTGCGCGTCTGCTCGCGGATCGAGCACTGGCGAAGTCGTTAGGCGCAGCCGGACGCCAGCGCGCCGTCGACCTCTTCGCCATCGAACAAAGCGCGGAACAGTTGCAGCAACTTTTCCGTCATCCCGAGCGCAGCGCAGCGGAGCCGAGGGATCCCGTGGAGTTTCCGTGAAGCGTCGCCGCAGGGATTCTGCACAGGAGCTTCCCAGCAGCGCCACGGGATCCCTCGACTGCGTTGCGCTGCGCTCCACTCCGCTCGGGATGACGCATTTCGGACGGCATTCCGCCTTGCGCTCCGACTTCGCGGACCGGACGTTAGGCACATGAGGTCACATTCGCTGCCCCGCATCCTTCTCTGCGCTCTCTTTCTCGCCTCCGCCACGTTCGCCGGTGCGAATGATTCGCCGCGCTGGGTCGATACCTACGGAACGCTGCTGCAAAAATACGTCACCGACAGGGGCGTGAAATACGCGGCGTGGAAAGGAAACGCTGAAGACATGCAGGCGATCCAGCAGGTCGTCGACGGCATCGCGCAGGAGAAAATTTCCGGAATGAATAAGCACGAGCAGCTCGCGTTTTACATCAACGCCTACAACGCCTGGATCCTGCACGAAGCACTCGGCAAATATCCCACGCGGAGCGTGAAGGATTTGCTCTTCACCTTCTTCACCGGGACACGGATCAAGGTCGCGGGCGAGCCGATGAGTTTTAGTCATCTCGAGAAAGACGTCATCCGCCCGAAGTTTGGCGATCCGCGGGTGCACTTCGCGCTGAACTGCGCGAGCCAGAGCTGCCCGCCGTTGAATCCCGAGCCGTTTCGCAGCGCGAAGCTCGATGCGCAACTCGAGAAGCTCGCAGTCGGGTTCGTGAACTCGCCGAAGGGTGTTGATTACATGTCGGCGAAAAAGACCGCGGCGCTCTCGGCGATTTTTGATTGGTATAAGGACGACTTCAAAGCGGCTGGCGGAACGCTCAAGTTCATCAATAAACGACGGAACGAGCCGCTACCTAACGACACGAAAATTGTTTACCAGGATTATAACTGGTCGCTGAACAAAGCGGAATAATGAGCACTGCGCCGCAGAAGAACACAAGTCGCTGGGGCGCACGCTGGCGGGCTTTCCGTCAGCCAGTGACCGAGGAAAAATCGCGGGTTCTGAAGGAGCGCTGGGATTCGCTCCCGGCGGAACTCCAGACCGACAACCAGATCGCCGGCCGCCATCTCACGCATTGCGGCTTCACCCTCGGGGCGAGCTACTGCTCGTTCCACTGCACGCATTGTTATCTCCCGAAAAACGCCAACTCGATCCCCATTCCGTCCATGGCGCAGGTGAAGGAACAGATCGACGCGAACCGGCGTTTTCAGGGACCGGGCGGCGGTTTGCAGATCACCGGCGGCGATGTGGCGGATGCCTATTGGCGCGCGGGCCGGCCTAACGAACTCATCGAGATCGTGCAGTACGCCTATTCCGTCGGCTCGATCCCGATGCTGATGACGCACGGGCAGACGCTGATCGAGCAGCCGGAATTTCTCGAGCGGCTCGTGGTCGAGGGCGGCCTGCGGCAGATTTCCGTGCACGTCGACATGACGCAGGCGGGGCGGCACGGTTATCCGATCGGGCGGATCAAATCGGAAGCCGATCTCCATCCGGTGCGGCAGGCGTTCACCGATCTTGCTCAACGCATCCGGGAGAAAACCGGCGCGCGGCTGGAGTACGCGCTCAGTTTTACAGTCACGCGCAAGAACATCGACGACGTGCCGGAAGTGCTCCGCTGGTATCTCGCCGATCCGGAGCGGACGCATATCTGGCGGATGATTAGTTTCCAGCCCGAGGCCGATACCGGCCGCACGATTTACTCCGAAAAGCCGATCACGCCGGCGGATGTGTGGGTGAAAATCTGCGAAGGCGTCGGTCTGCCGCTGCGGCGGGACGTTTCGATTTTTGGTCACCCGGCCTGCAACAGTTGGGCTTCGCTGCTGGTGGCGCGGCCGTCGGGGAAAATCTTCCCGCTCCTGCCCGACGACCAGAAATTCGACGCATTGTTAGGCGAAGTGCTGCGCAAGATCGGCGGGCTCTCGCTCGTGAACGACGATGCGGGCACGCCGCCGTATCGGTTGCTCGGTGTGCTCCTGCAGCATCCGTGGCTCGCCGCGAAAACGCTTTATCGCCTGGCGCGTTACATGACTTCGCGGCAGGCGCCGCCGGAAATCCTGCGCTCGCTCCTGCGGGGACAGGTGCACACGGTTGGCGTCGGGATGCATAACTTTATGGACGCGTCCCAGGTCGCGAATGCGGCGAACGATCCGGAGACGCAGGCGCGGCTCGACTCGTGTGTTTTCAAGGGCGCGGTGAAGCGCAACGGAGAATGGGAAGCCGTGCCGATGTGCGCGATGAACCAGGCGACCTGGTCGGAAGTGTACGACGGGCGTCTGCGGGACCCGGAACTTCTGAAGGAATCGCAGGTTCCGGTGGCGGGATCGGAACCAGTCATCCTGAGCGCAGCGTAGCGGAGTCGAGGGATCCCGGGGATCTTCGTGAAAGCTCTCGTGGCCGAGACTTCCGAAGTGTGGGAAGCTCCCGCGTCGTGGCTTCACGGTAATTCCGCGGGATTCTTCGACTCCGCTGCGCTCCGCTCAGAATGACCGAATTTTTTCGGACCCTGCTTAAAGAATCCCGCGGACCTTCTCGACCGCGCGCAGGTAGACTTTGTGCGGACCGCCCCGCATCAGCTCTTCCTGCACCAGGCTGACGGAGTCGCCTTTGCCCGCGGGCAGGAGCTGTTGCATGTGCCGGCCGCCGGTGCGGCCAAAGGAAACTTCGAGCAAATCCGCCCCGGGCTGATGCCCAATTCGGAACTCGCCGGTGGCGCTTTTCACCGTCACCTGATTGATCGATTCGCCCGCTTTTTCCGCCAACGTCACTTGCACCGTCGACTTCTTCTCGCCCTCCGCTTTCTCGAAGCCTAACGAACTCCCCGAACCCGTCGGTTGCTCCCACTCGAGCTGCGCGGCGAGCCAGCCGGCGAGCAGGAGCGCGGTCGAACGGAAGCCGGGCGCGTGCGTGATCTCGACGCTCGTGAGTTCGGCGAGATGGTGATGCGTAATCGGGTGATCGAAGAATTGCGCAAGGGCGATGCGCAGGTGGACGAGCCGCACCCAGTTTAGATCGCAGAGGACCATGCGATGGCGCGCTTCCTTTTGCGCGGCCTGGACGAGACTCATCTGCCCGCCGAAATCGGACCATTCGTGGCTGTCGTAGATGACCCGATCGACCCAAGCCCAGAGCTGCGGGTCCATCGGCGAGCGGAATTCACCCTGCCACCAAATGGTCAGCGGAAGATCGGAATCGAGCTGCGCGAAAACGATGTTGGGAAGGAGCGCGGCCGATTCGCCCTTGAAGGAAAAGGAAAGCTGCTCCGAGCAGATCTGTTTACTGCCCGCGCGGCTGACGTGGCAATGCGCGCTCACCCAGGCTTCCACCTCGCTGCTGCTCGCGTTGGGATCGGCCGCGATCACGATCGCGCGGCAGGCGTGGTCCTCCGTGATCTCGGAAATGAGCGCGGTGTTTTTGCCTAACGAGTCCGGTGCCTCGCTGTAGATCGCGAGGTTGATGAGCGACGCGCGCGTCATCTCGCTGCCGGATTCGTCCCAAAGCTTCTTCAGCGCGCGATCGATCTGGCCGATCTCGACCGGCAGGCCCGGGGTGAAGGTTGCAGGGGCGGCGGCGGTCATAAGCTCTCGGGTTAGGGCAGGAAAAACTGGTCATCCCGAGCGGAGCGGAGCGCAGCCGAGGGATCCCGTGGCGCTGCCGTGAAGCTTCTGCGCGAAATCTTCCAAGAATCCCGGCGGGATCCCTCGGCTGCGCTCCGCTCCGCTCGGGATGACCCAGTGATGTGGGCGCCTGCGTGACGTTTGGTTCCGTGCATTTCTATAATCTCCGCCACGTCCGCCCGTCCCGGGCAAGCAGCTCGTCGGCTTCTTCCGGGCCCCAGGAACCGGCCGGATACGTCGCCAGCTTCGGCGCGTCTTCTTTTGCGCCCCATGCTTCCTCGAGCGGATCGATCACGCTCCAGGCTTGCTCCACTTCGTCGCGGCGCGCGAAGAGCGTGGCGTCGCCGCTCATCGCGTCGAGGAGCAAACGCTCGTAGGCCTCGGGACTCGCCTTGCCGAAAGAGGTGCCGTAATGAAAATCCATCTTCACCGACTCGATCCGGAAACTGGTGCCCGGCACCTTCGCCTGCATCCGGAGCGAAATGCCTTCGTCCGGCTGAATGCGGATGACGAGGACGTTCTGACCGAGCGCCTCGGACTCGCGATTGAAGAGCACCTGCGGCGCTTTCTTGAAGTGGACGGAGATTTCAGTGCCGGATTTCGGGAGCCGTTTCCCGACCCGGATGTAAAACGGCACGTTCGCCCAGCGCCAGCTGTCGACGCGCAATTTCAGCGCGACATACGTCTCGGTCTGCGACTCCGGAGCGACGCCCTTTTCCGCGCGGTAGGCGGCGACCGGTTTGCCGGCGATGGCACCTTCGATGTATTGCCCGCGGACCACGTCGCGTGCGATTTCGTCGCCCTCGAAGCGCCGGATCGAGCGCACGACTTTTACCTTTTCATCGCGAATGCTATCGGCGCCGAGATCGGTCGGCGGCTCCATCGCCACGAGGCAAAGGAGTTGGAGCAAGTGATTCTGCACCATGTCGCGGAGCGCGCCCGCGCCTTCGTAATAGCCGGCGCGTTTCTCCACTCCGAGCGTCTCCGCAGCGGTGATCTGGATATGATCGATGTGATCGGCGTGCCAGAGCGGCTCGAAAATCGCGTTCGCAAACCGGAGAACTAAAATGTTCTGCGCCGTCTCCTTCCCGAGGAAGTGATCGATCCGGTAGGTCTGGTTTTCGGAGAAAGCGTGCTCGACGACGGTATTGAGATGCTTCGCCGAGGCGAGATCGGTCCCGAAAGGTTTTTCGAGAATCACGCGGGCCCAACTGCCTTTGCGGGCTTTGTTCAGCCCGGCTTTCTGCAGGTTCTCGATGATCGTCTCGAACTGATCCGGCGCGGCCGCGAAATAGAACAACCGGTTGCCGCGCGTGCCGCTCTCCTCGTCGAGTTTATCGAGCCGTTCGGCGAGTGTTTTGTAGCCGGCTTCATCACCGAATTCGCTCTGATGATAATAAAGCGCGTCGGCAAATTTATCCCAGATCTCATCACGCACGGTCTGGCGCGAGAACTTCCGGGTCGCCTCCTCCATCTCCTTGCGGAACCCGTCATCGGTCTTCGGCCGGCGCGCGAAACCGATCACCGCGACGGCCGGCGGCAGCTCGCCATCAGCGGCGATGTTATAGAGCGCGGGGACGAGCTTGCGATGCGTAAGGTCGCCGGTGGCGCCGAAAATTACGACCGCGCAGGGCTGCGGGACGGCTTTGTTGGAGAGCCCTTCGCGCAAGGGATTCGGCTGCGACTTTTCCTTCATAGTTTTTGCTTCAAGCGATGCGCAGCTTACGCAGATTCGCGCGCCGGTGATAAGCAGAAACTTTCCGGAGGCCCCAAGCCGGACAGCTCGGCCGCTGCCGTGGCGGGAGCTTCTAGCTTGCGAATTTGCGCGACGCAAGCTGGAAGCTCGCACCACAAAATCCGGCTCGGTTGGTCGCAGCGTGCGTGACCAAGCCGGCCGAGATTCATCCAAGGGGTTGCGCCGGCCGATGGTTCAAACGCTTCCTCGAAGTGACCCTCTGCGGCGAAGGCGAATTGGTGAAGACGTTCGTGAGGCTGGGCCAGATCGCGGAAGGCGAGTAAGTAATCTGATTTTAATGCGGCCAATTCATGCCCGCGGGGTTTGGGGGCTGCTTGATTCAAGCGATAACCCTAATCGGCGATCACCTCGTTCTCGCGCGCTGGTGAAAGAGTCGTCCTGCACTCGTTAGGCGGGGCGCGGAAGGCGCCGCGACGAAGTCGTCGAGATATCGTCCCTCACGACGGTGAAGCGCCTAAGAGTGCGTCTAAAAACTCGAGTCATTCCGAGCGGAGCGCAGCGCAGTCGAGGAATCCCGTGGAGTGAGCTTTAAGGTAACGCCACGGAATCCCTCAACTCCGCGGGGGCTCCGCTCGGGATGACTCAAGTTTTTAAACGTCCCACCTAAGTCGCCGCTTTAGGTGCGCTGAGGCTTTTGCTATAAACCCCGGACCGATCGAAGCAGCAAACGCGTCGCTTCCCGCCTGCGAGCATCTCGCAGGCATTCTTGATCCGACGCGTGCGCGTCTCTGCCTGCTTGGCGGAGGTGATCCAGTGGATCCAATCTCGGCGCGCGAGGGGCGTAATGTCCGACCACAACGCGCGCGCTCGCGGAGCGGCCGTGAGAGCTTTCCGCAGGTCTGCCGGCACCGTGGGTTCCGGTTCCTCTGCCACCGGCGCGATCTCCAGCTCGACGGTGTCACCGGTGTTTGCGCCCGCCGCTTCGCGCAGCTTCCGGTCCACTTTTAGCCAGTGACTTCTGTCGCCGTCCGGCTCGAGCGTGGCTCGAAAGGGGACGTTATTGATGGTGCCTTCGACCGTCGTCATGCTCCGCGTGGGGAGCTTCGCGCTGGCGCTCTTAGGCAGGATCAGAAAGGTCCAGGAGTCGTCGATCTTGGTCTCCGCCGGCCGGCAGAGTTTCGCTTGGAAACGGATCGGAGAAGTGGCTTTGGTCATGTTTGCGGGGCGCGGTTCACTCGCTCCACGATGTCGGATTCTATCCTAGCCCGGAAGCAGAAACTTCCGCGTCAGTTGCTGCACCTGCGCGCGCACTTTCCCGATCACACGCTCGTCTTCACGACCCGCAGTGATGTCCAGATTGTTTTTGCGACTTTCCTTGGCTGATAGAGCGCCTCGATGCATTTTTGGTCTCTGCAATCGAGCGGGGTGGACATGAGCGGGTGGCTCGCCCTACTGATGTGCTCATGAGCAAGCGTCGGCCACCTGGTGATGAGGGTTTTTTCGACGCAGCTTTGCCTAACGACTTCGAGCCGACGCTGGGGAGATCCGTCGCCGCGCTGCGCTGGCTCGGGATGATATGAATTATCGCGCCAATTGTAGGGCGTCCGCTTCGGTTGCCCCGTTTCCTACCGGGCAGGCGGAGCGCCCGCCCTACAATCGCGGCACCCTCGCCAAAAAATCACCCGGCGGGGGAGCGAATCCCTCGGGATGACAGGCTGCTGGCACGTCCGAGTGGCCGGCCTGGACTCGTTAGGCTAGGTCGGGAACTTGCTCTTAGGCTGGTAACGAAAATTTCCGCGTCAACTGCTGCACCTGCTCGCGCACTTTCCCGAGCACGCGGTCGTCTTCGCGACCGGCAAGGGCTTCACCGATCAAGTCGGCGATCTCGAGCATCTCTTCTTCCTTCATCCCGCGGGTCGTGACCGCGGGCGTGCCGAGACGGATGCCGCCTGGCTTGAAGATCGGGTAAGTGTCGAACGGAATCGCGTTTTTGTTCACCGTGATCCCGGCGCGATCGAGGATGTTCTGCGCGTCCTTGCCGTTGATCTCTTTCGGTCGGAGGTCGACGAGCATGAGGTGGTTGTCCGTCCCGCCGGAAACGATGCGGAAGCCCTGCTTCGCCACGCCAGCAGCGAGTGCTTTCGCGTTGAGCACCACCTGATGTTGATACTCTTTGAAGCCGGGCTGGAGCGCTTCGTGGAAGCAAACCGCCTTGGCCGCGATCACGTGCATGAGCGGACCGCCCTGCACGCCGGGAAAGACGGACGAGTCAATCGCCTTCGCGAACTGCTCCTGGCAAATGATGATCCCACCCCGCGGTCCGCGCAGACTCTTGTGTGTGGTCGTGGTGACGAATTGCGCGTGCGGTACCGGACTCGGATGTTCGCCGCCCGCGACCAGCCCCGCGATGTGCGCCATGTCGATAAAGAGGAGCGCGCCGACGGAGTCCGCGATCTGGCGGAGCCGAGGGAAATCGATGATCCGCGGATACGCTGAGGCACCCGCCGTGATGAGCTGCGGCCGCACTTCTTCGGCCTGTTTCGCGAGCGCGTCGTAATCGATCGTCTCGCTCTGCTGGCTCACGCCGTATTGCGAGACTTCGTAGAGTTTGCCGGAAAAATTCGCCGGGTGCCCATGGGTGAGATGGCCACCGTGGGCGAGGTTCATGGTGAGGATTTTGTCGCCCGGTTTGATCGCGGCGAAGTAGACCGCCATGTTCGCCTGCGCGCCGCTGTGCGGCTGGACGTTCACGTGGTCGCCACCGAAAACTTTCTTCGCGCGCTCGAGCGCGAGCTGCTCGACCACGTCGACATTTTCGCAACCGCCGTACCAGCGTTTTCCCGGATAACCCTCGGCGTACTTATTCGTTAGGCAGGATCCTTGTGCCTCCATCACCGCGCGGCTGGTGAAGTTCTCGGAAGCGATCAGCTCGATGTTCTCGCGCTGCCGTTTTTCCTCTTCCTTGATGGCCGCGAAAATTTCGGGATCGACCCGCGCGAGGCCGCCGCCAGGGGCGGGAGTTGAACTGCTGCCACCGTTATTTTTTGCTTCGGTATCGTGAGACATGGTTCCTTTGCTCCAATCCGCCCCGCTGCCACTGCGCGTGCTCTGTGGGCGGACGGTTTGGGTTTGTTCTACGTAGGCGAGCACGCTTGGCAAAGCCTTTTCAATCGCGTCCGCGCAGTCGTGATAGACGTGGTAACCCATCCCGATCGGGTCGGGTAGATCGCGCCAGACGGTCGCGCCGGGTTGCTCGAATTCGCGGAGCAAAAACATCTTCTCCGCGACTTGCGGGAAGAGCATCTGCATGGTGTCGAGATGCGAGCCGGTCATGCCGAAAATATGGGTGGCGCGCTCGACCAGCGTGGCCGTGAGCGGTTGACTCCGGAACCCGGAGACATCGACGCCGCGCTTCCGGCAGACTTCGATCGCGTGCGTGCTCGGAGGTTGCCCGCGCACCGCGTGCACGCCCGCGGCGTCGACCTCGATGTCCTTGCGATTGCCGAGGAGACGGCGGAAAAGTCCCAGCGCCATGGGGCTGCGGCAGATGTTGCCGGTGCAGACGAAAAGAACGTGTTTCACAATCTCGAGAACTGGCGGGGGCAACGCCTGCGCGAAAGTAAAATCAAACTGGGTCAAGTCAACGCGACCCGCCCGGCGCGAAGGGGTCGCGGCGTGGGGGGTGGGGGGGGGGGGGGGCGCCGCCGCCCCGGTGAGTTAGGAGCCCGCCGGGGGGGGCGCCCCCCGCCCCCCCCGCCGCGGGGGCCCGCCCGAGAGAGG
>JBBSUP010000093.1:0-13596 GCA_038234295.1 Chthoniobacterales bacterium | reverse complement strand
GAAGTTTGGCTCGCAAAGCCGAAGTGCTGCTGAATTTCGCGCGTGCTCGGGGTCAGGCCTTTGGCGCGCTGTTCGGCCTGGATGAACTGAAGAACGTTCTTCTGCCCGGGAGTGAGCATCTGAACATGTTCACGAAAACATGCGCACTGGCAAGTCTTTAATACGGTCTACCACGGGTCGTCATCCCGAGCGGAGTGAAGCGCAGCGGAACGGAGTCGAGGGATCCCGTCGGGCCGCCGCTAAGCGATGATCGCGAAATCTTTGCGGCGGAGCTTCTGGGAGGCCCATCGGGATCCCTCGGCTTCGCTGCGCTCCGCTCGGGATGACGGCGTTCGTTAGGCGACGTTTAGCTGCAACCGCTTCTCCGCCACTTGCTCCAGCAACCTCGTGAGATACGAGATGCGATCGTAGCGCTCCAACAAAAAAGAGGGCTCGTTAGGCGCGGCGCGCAACTCCTCGAGCTCTCTGTCGTAAAGCGCGCGCAATTGATCCTCCAGCGACGCGAGCCGCTGCTCCAGCTTCCCGCGTTCCGGTTGTAACAAGGCGCGCGCCAATGTACTCGTCGTCTCCGTCTGACGCAGGAGCCATTTCTCCACTTCGCGCAGGAGAGTGCCGGTGTTCCAAAAAACTTCCGCGACCGCCGGCGGCACCGCGCGACCAGCCGCCAGGTCGACCCCCTCGAGTTTGAGCAGGTGCTGCAACCGCAGCTTCGGCTCGCTCAGGACGCGAAAGGCTTCGTTCAGTTCCGCGCTCGGCACTTCCGTGCGGCTGCGCGCGAAATATTTCTCCTTCAACTCCTCCGGATCGAGCCAGGGCCGTCGCGCTTCGCCGAGGAGCGCGAAGTGATCGGTCATGCCGAGAAACTCTCGCCGCAGGAACAGTGCGCAACCGCATTCGGGTTCGTTACTTTAAAGCCGCCCTTCTGCAGGTCGTCGCTGAAATCGAGCAACGATCCGCTCACGAAAAGCGCGCTCTTCGGATCGACCACCACCCGCACATTTTGCGACTCGACCATGATGTCACGGTTCGCCGGGCCATCGACGAGATCCATCTTGTATTGCAACCCGGAGCAGCCGCCGCCGATCACCGCCACCCGCAAGGCGCCATGCGCGCGGCCCTGTTTTTCGAGCAGCGCGGTCAGCTTGCGCGAGGCGCTTTCCGTCACCTTGACGAGGCGCTCGTTCCCGATCTTGAACTTGATTTCGCCGTTCGGCGCTGCGGTTGCGGACACGAGGGAATTTACCAGCTAAACCCGTTCCCGCCAACCGCGCTCATCTCGGGGCTTCCGGGTAGCGCACTCATTCTGAGTGCTGGCGACGGTGTTCCACCGTCGCGAACTTTCCAAACGAGTTTTCCTGCTCGTGACGGTTTCGCGTTGAGGAAAGTTCGTCACGGCGGAACGCCGCGACCAGCCCACGGAACGTGGGCGCTACCCGGCGGCCGAAGCTCACGCGGCTTCCAGCAGAGTCGCCAGGTGCGCCCGCGCGATTTCGGCGATCTCGCCTAACGAACGGACGTGAGAAAATTTCTCGCGGAGCATTTTCCCCGCGGGCATCCCTTTGGTGTAAGCCATCAACCGCCCACGCATCGAACGAATGGCAACGTCCTCAACCCCGCACTCCTCGACCGCGAGCTGACAGTGCCGCTGAATCAACGCCCACTTCTCCGCCGGCTCTGGCGGCGGAAGCAGCTCGCCGGTCGCGAGGAAATGTTTCGTCTGCGAAAAGATCCAGGGCGAGCTCATCGCCGCGCGACCGATCATCGCACCGGCGATGCCGGTCTCGCGCTTCCGTCGCGCGACGTCGGCAGCCGTAAAAAGATCGCCGTTCCCGATCACCGGAATCGCAACTGCCTCAGCGACCGCCGCGATCACCTCCCAATCAGCGACGCCGGAGTAACCCTGCGCGCGCGTCCGGCCGTGGACCGCGAGCGCAGCCACGCCTAACGACTCCACCTGCCGCGCGACTTCGACGGCGTTGATCGTCGCCTCGTCCCAGCCGATCCGGATTTTCGCGGTCACCGGCAGCGGCGCGACCGCCTTCACCACCGCGTCGACGACTTTGCCTAACGTTCCGCAATCCTTGAGCAGCGCGGAGCCGCCGTTCTTCGCGACCACCTTGTTCACCGGGCAACCAAAATTGAGATCGATGAAATCGGGCCGCACCCAATCGACCACCTGCCGCGCCGCTTCCCCCATGTGCTCGGCGTTCCCGCCGAAAAGCTGCACCCCGATCGGCCGCTCGATCGCCGCATCGAATTCGAGATAACCGCGCGTCCGTTCGTTCCGACGAAAAACACCTTCGGCGGAAACGAATTCCGTCACGAGCACATCGGCCCCGCGCTCCTTGCAGAGCTGCCGGAAGATCATGTCCGACACGCCCGCCATCGGCGCGAGATAGAGCGGAAATTTCCCGTTGGCGAACCAGGGCAACATCGCCCTCATCATCACCGCTCCACGCGCGCGCAGCAAACCTGTAGACGCTTCTCTCGGCGAAGCGCGGGGGTGGGCGCAATTTGCAGTTCAGCCAACCCCCCGCATCGCCCAGAGGCGGCGTCTACAGCTAGATAGCCGAGAGCAGCTGCGCCACTTCGTTCTGCACCGGCTCGATTTGGTCGAGGTGCAGTTGCGGGTCGGGCACGACAAACACATCACCGCTCTTCACGTGCTCGTAGATCAAGACGCGGCCGTTTTCGCCGTTCTCCGTCTGGATCTGCTTGAGGATTTTCTTCCGCTCGAGCATCGCGGCGAGGACGTAGCAGGCGTTCGTGTTTTTGCCGTCCGCGGCCGCGACCAAACGTCGAAAAATTTCCTCGGCGTTTTCCTTCGGCAACGGATCGGGCGGCGCCGCCGGCGGCGGCTCGAAGGTCGAACGCCAGAACGAAAACGGCCGCAGGTTATCGTTCCGCTGTTGCCACGCTTCCTCGCTTAAATCCTGTCGGCGAAAGCCGTCGCCCTCGCGCAGGAGGAGCGTATAAAAGCTCTCGCCCTCGGCAAAAGGCCGGCCCGTCATCGCGCACGCTTCCGCGCGGTGCGAGATCGACCATTCGTCGCCTAACGGATTCGTCATTGTGCGCGTAAGTTACGCCAGTGCGTCGCCGGATTAAAGCTGGGCACCTCGCGATTCGTCGCGCGCAACCGGAGCAGATAAAGCCCGATGAGGAGGAAGAGCAGGTTCGGCGTCCAGGCGGCGACGACCGGTGAGATGCGATCCCCTTCCCCGAGCGCGAGAAACAGGTGCGTCAAAAAATTCAGCGAGAAGACGAGCAGGATCGCCGCCGCCACGCTCGACAAGATCCCGCGCCGCGAGAACCCAATCCCGAGCGGCGTCGCCATCACCGCGACGACGAAACAGGTCCACGGGAGCGCCCAGCGGTATTGCAGGTGCGTCCGGAACGGCGCGAGCAAGGTCTCGGGAAAATCGGCATTGAAATGCAGATAATCGGTGAGCTCGCCGATCCCGAGAAACTCCGGGCGCACGTTCGCGCTGCTCAGGCGATAGGGCGTTTCGCTCCAGCCCTCGATTTTCAGCCGCCCGAGGATCCGCTCGTCGGTGATGTTCCCGATGTTGTCGTAGTTCACGACTTTCGCCTGGTTGAGCGTCCAGGATTTGTCGGCGGGATTAAATTCGGCACTGGCCGCGAGGTAGTTGCGGACGATGTTTTGATCCTCGTCCTGCTGCACGATTTGGAGGCCGCTGAATTGGTTCGCCCCTACGCGGAATCGCGCGATGAACCAAGTGCGATCGTCCGTTCGATTCCGGAAAACCTGGCCACTGATGTAGCGCTCCACTTTCCCGCCGTGATTGATTTCATCGAAGAACGCCTTCCGCGCGCGCTCGGCATGCGCGGCCAGCGAATAGTTCAGCGTAAAGGTGACCGCGGTCGTGAGCAGACCGATCGCGAGCAGCGGCAAGGCCACTCGCGGCACACTCACGCCGGCCGTGAGCATCGAGACGATTTCATTCGCGCGCGACATTCTGCCTAACGAAAAGAGAAGCGCAAGGAGGAGGGACACGGGCAGGAGAATCACGAGCACCTGCGGAATTTGGCCGGCGTAAAATTGCACGACCGCGGAGAACGAAGTGCGCTGGTCGAAGATCTGCGAGCTGTTATCGCTCAGGTCGAAAATGAGCCAGATCGAGAGGAAGCCGATGATGCAGTAGGCATACGGCTGGAGGAAATTTCGGACAATATAGCGGTCGAGCAATCTCATGGCGCTCTGCTTGTCATCCCGAGCCGCGGAGACGGCGAGGGATCTCGCAAGCGTTCTCCTGGCTTCACCTGTGCAGTCGGCGTCGAGCAACGCTTGCGGGATCCCTCGCCGCGCTGCGCCGGCTCGGGATGACAAAGCGGGCGCGGCTCGGGATGACACGCACTTGCGGTTGCGAGGCTAAGCTTCCTCTCGTTCATTCGGGCCGGCATGATTGCTCTGAAAGATTCCTTGGGGAGCGATTTTGTCGAGCGAGTGCGCGGGATTTTCGCGGAAGACGGGCTGCTCGCGCAGGCGCGAAATTTCGAATACCGCCCGCAACAGCAGGAGATGGCCGTCGCGATCGCGCGCGCTCTCGAGGAAGAACGTCATCTCGTGGTCGAGGCCGGGACCGGCGTCGGTAAGTCCCTCGCCTATCTCGTGCCCGCAGCGCTCTTCGCGATCGAGCAGAAGAAAAAAGCGATCATCTCCACCCATACGATCAACTTGCAGGAGCAGTTGATGCACAAGGACATCCCGATCCTGAAGAAGGTGTTGCCGATCGAGTTCGAGGCCGCACTCATGAAGGGCCGGCAGAATTATCTCTGTCCGCGCCGGCTCGAACGCGCGCTCGCGCAATCGACCGAACTCTTCACCACGACCGAGCAGGCTGATCTCGTGCGGCTGGCGGAATGGGCGCGCACCACGACCGACGGAACCTTGAGCGACCTGCCGATCGAGCCCGACCCGAAAGTCTGGGCGCAGGTGAACAGCGAGGCCCACATCTGCACCGCGAAAACCTGCGGGGCGAACCCGCACTGTTTTTTCCAGCAGGCGCGCAAGCGGCTCCTTTCCGCGGACGTGGTGGTGATGAATCACACGCTGCTCTTCATGTTGCTCGGCAACCCGGCGGAACAGGAGGAGCGCGAGGAAGGTTATCTATTCCCGAACGACTTCATCATTTTCGATGAAGCGCACACTCTCGAACAAGTCGCGTCGCGCCAGATCGGCATCGGCATTTCGCAATACGGGCTCCGCTCGACCATCCAGCGGCTCTACAACGCGCGGACCAAAAAGGGACTTTTCACCGTCACGCGCGATGCGGCGGGTGTCACTTTAGCGGCCTCACTCGCGGAGGAAGCCGATCGTTTTTTCGCGGCGGTCGAGGAACGCGCGAACTTCAAAAAAGGTCGCGAATGCCGCGTGCGCGAAGCGGAATTTGTCGACGACCAAATCACCGGGCGCCTCACGAGTCTGCAGGCGCGCATCGTCGAGGTCGTAAAAAAAACCGAGGACGAATTCCTCAAGGCCGAGCTCGCGGAACTGGCGCGCCGGATCCGCGACGCGCGCGAAGGGATTGGGATTTTCCTGCAACAAAGCGCATCGGAATACGTTTACTGGATCGAGCGGACCGGCAAAGCGCAGCAGAATCTTACGCTCAACGCCGCGCCCGTCGACGTCGCGCCGGTGTTGCGCCGGATGCTTTTTCGCGACGGTTGCTCGAGCATCATGACGAGCGCGACGCTCGCGGTCGGGCGACCCGACCTGATGTATTTCCGCCGCCGGATCGGCGCGGATGAAGCGGACGCGTTGCAGCTCGGGAGTCCGTTCGATTTCCAGAAGCAGATGAAACTCTTCGTCGTGAAGAAGATGCCCGACCCGCGCGCCGAAGGTTACAACGCGGCGCTCGCCGATTGGATCGCGCACTTTGTCGAGGACACGAACGGGCGCGCGTTTGTGCTCTTCACCAGCTACCGCACGATGCAGGCGCTCGCCGATGAGATGGAGGATTTCTTCGACGACAAGAAACTGAACCTGCTCGTGCAAGGCCAGGGCATGCCGCGCACCCGTCTGCTCGAGGCGTTCAAAACCACGCCGCGCAGTGTGCTCTTCGGGACGGATAGCTTCTGGATGGGTGTCGATGTGCCGGGCGACGCGCTCTCGAATGTGATCATCACGCGGCTGCCCTTTGCGGTGCCGGATCATCCGTTGATCGAGGCGAAGCTCGAGTTCATCCAGGCGCACGGCGGCGATGCGTTCACCGAGTATTCGTTGCCCGAAGCGATCCTGAAATTTCGCCAGGGCGTCGGCCGCCTCATCCGCACGAAGAGCGACACCGGCATCGTGGTGATCCTGGATAATCGCGTGGTCACGAAAACTTACGGGCGCGCGTTTCTGAAGGCGCTTCCGGAATGCCCGGTGAAAATCCTGTGATACCTCTAGAGCCACCACCGTTCGGGCAACTGCCGTCATCCCGAGCGAAGCGCAGCGGAGCCGAGGGATCCCGTCGGGTTTCCTGGGAGCGACGCTTCCGGGATTTTTGCAGCAGAGCTTCCCAGAAACGCCGCGGGATCCCTCGACTCCGCTCCGCTCCGCTCGGGATGACACCTCCGCGTGCTGCGAGGTTGAGCACCGCACGATCACCCGCTAACCTCGTCGCATGAAGCCTTTGTATCTCGGGCTTTTCCTCGCGGGCGGCGCGTTCGCTGCGGGCATCGCGATTGATCGCTACGCGCTCCCAGCGCCGGCGCGCGCGACGTCCGCGAAGGCCGGCTCGGCCGCAGTCACAAGAGACATGTTTTCTCCGCCGCCGCCGGTGCTCGATCTCCGCCTCGCCCGCGCCACCGCACCGATTGCGTCGGCCAGCACCACGCCGGCCACGGTCGCGAACGTGATCGCAGCGATCAAGAACGCGCTCGCGATGTCCGATCGGCATGGCTTTAACGAGCTGAGCAATCTCATCGAGGGCCTCGACCCGACGAAAATCCGCCCGGTCATCGAAGCGACTCAAAATCTCCCGAATCAGCGCAAGAAAATGATGCTCGTCTCGATGCTTTTCTCGAAATGGGCCGAGGCCGATCCGCAGGCCGCGCTCGGCTTCGCGCAGACCACCGGGACCGCTTCCGAGCGGAGCATGATGATCTCGGCTGCGGTGCGTTCGTGGGCGGAGAAAGACGGCGCCGCGGCCAAGGCGTGGGTGCTGCAACTCGCGCCCGGGCAGGAGCGGCAGCGTTCGCTTCAGGCGGTTGTCTCCGCGCTTTCGGAAAAGGATCCGCAAGGCGCGCTCGGTCTGCTCCAGTCGCTCCCGTCGACCGGTTCCGAGCGCAATCTTTACTGGCCGATTTTCTCGAACTGGGCGAACAGCGACCCCGTCACCGCCGCCGCCCAGGCCGCGCAACTGCCTCCGGGTTCCGCCCACGATCAGGCCGTGCAGGTCGTCGCCGCGACCTGGGGAAATCAGAACCCCGAGGCGGCTTTCGCGTGGGCCAGCGCCCTTCCCGCCGGTCAGGCGCGAAACAGCGCGCTGCAAAATATTCTCTCGAGCTGGGCGAACAACGATCCGCAACACGCCTCGACCGTGATCGCGGAATTGCCGGCTGGTTCAGCCCGCGATCAGGCCGCGGCCAATGTCGCGCGGCGCTGGGCACAAAACGATCCGCAGAGCGCGCTCGCCTGGACCCGCACGCTCCCCGCCGGCGAAGGCCAGAAGCGCGCGCTTCAAGGCGTGCTCTCGAGCTGGGCCGACCAGGAACCGGCCGCCGCCGCAGATTATGTCGCCGCGCTTCCGCCCGGATCGGAACAGGAGGACGCAGCGAAATTTATCGCGCAACAACTCGCCACGTCCGATGTGCAGACGGCGATCAGTTGGGCGGAAAAATTACCCGACGGCACCACTCGGCAGGGCGCGATCGAGCCGATTATTTCGCGCTGGGGCGAGACCGATCCGAGTGCCGCCGCACAATATGCGATGACCAATCTCAAGGGCGATACCCAGCGCACCTCGCTCGAGACGATCTCCCGCCAATGGGCGCAAAACGATCCCGACGCCGCGGTCGAGTGGGCGCAATCGCTCAGCGATTCCGCCACGCGCAACGCCGTGCTGCCGAATATTATTTCCGTCGTCGCGGAGAACGATCCGCGCGCCGCGGCGCAGATGGTCGCGAGCCTGCCCGGCGACGCGCAGGGGAACGCGGCCAGCTCGATCGTCTCGCAATGGGTCGGCAACGATCCGCAGGCTGCGAGCGCGTGGGCCGCTTCTTTCCCCGAGGGCGCAGCGCGCGCGCAGGTGCTCCAGAGCCTGATTAATCGTTGGGCCGGCAGCGACGCCGGCGCCGCCGCAAACTGGCTCGGCCGCCTCGGCGACAGCCCGTCGCGCGACCAGGCGGTGAGCGCTTTTGCCGACCGCATCCGGAGCTCCGATCCGCAGGCCGCGGTCCAGTGGGCCTCGACCATCGGTGACGAAAACATCCGCGAAAACCAAACCGAATCCGCCGCGCGCGCCTGGCTCAAGACCGACCCGCGCAGCGCCTCTGCCTGGATCTCGAACTCGGCTTTGCCGACCGACACCAAGACGCGGCTGCTCGCGCCGAACGGTTAGGCGAATGGTGTCGCGCTCGGCGCGTTCGACACGGCCGTGAAATGGAGCGCGACGCTCTGTCGTCGCCAGTCTCTTTCCGGCTCACCCTGTCATCCCTCGTCGTCTCCGCGACTCGGGATGACAAACAGCAGGCCACGCGACTCGTTAGACAAACACGCCTGATTATCCTGCCAAGCGCAAAGCAAAAACGAACCCGATTTATGTTCTATTGAACATATCTCCACTTCGCTTATTTTTCCCGCCATGAACCCGGAGCGCGCCGCTGAAATCTCCCGGCTCCTTGCCCTTTTCCACAAATGGGGCGTCCACACTCTCGGCGATCTCGCCGCCCTCGCGCCTGACGAACTCGGCCTGCGTCTCGGTCCCGAAGCCGTCCGCCTGTGGGAACAGGCCGCGGGCAAATCGATGCGCCTGTTGCGCCTCATCCGGCCGCCCGAAAATTTCGAGGAGCAGCTCGAGTTCGAGCACGAAATCGAAACCGCCGAGCCCCTCCTTTTTGTGCTACGACGTTTTCTCGAGCAACTCAGCCAGCGCCTCGGCGCGCTTTATCTCGTTGCGCAGCAGCTCACTCTTCGGCTCACTTTTTCCGACAAAACTTCTTACCAGCACCGTTTCCAGATCCCCGACCCGACACATTCGGTGGAGATTTTGTTCCGGCTGCTCCAGGCGCACCTGGAAAATTTTCGCGCGGAAAATCCGATCGTCGCGGTCGCCTTGGTCGCCCTCCCCGCGCGGCCCGCCCGGCAGCAATTCGATCTTTTCGAGACCCCGCTGCGCGATCCGAGCCGGCTCCACGAGACGCTCAACCGGCTCACCGGATTATTCGGCGCGGCGCGCGTCGGCACGCCGGTGCGGGAAGATTCACACCGGCCGGACGCGTTTCAGCTCGCGCCCTTTTCCTGGCAACTGCCCGACGCGCCTAACGAACTCGTAGAAGTTGTGCACGGCCCGGCGTTGCGCCGTTTTCGACTGCCACCGGCGCTGCGACCGGACGCCAAAGTGATCGCGCGCGCGGGCCCGTATCGGGCGTCGGGCGATTGGTGGGATCGGCAAAACTGGGCGCGGACGGAATGGGACGCGCAACTGGCGGACGGTACCCTCTGCCGCGTGCGCGAAGACGCCGGCGGCTGGCAAATCGAAGGCGCGTATGACTAACCCACTTTGCACATACACTTACACTTACACTTACACCCAACCCGCGAGTGTAAGTGTAAGTGCAAGTGCAAGATCAAAGTGAGCGAGCATGAGCGCCTACGTCGAGCTGCATGCCTGCAGCGCTTTCAGTTTTCTCCGCGGCGCGAGCTTTCCTGAGCAACTCGCCGCGCGTGCGGCGGAGCTGGAGTTGCCCGCGGTCGCGCTGCTCGATCGCAACGGCGTTTACGGCGCGCAACGTTTCTCCGTCGCCTGCCGCGAGCAGGGGGTGCGCCCGATCATCGGCTCTTGCCTAACGATGGCGGATGGCAGCCTCCTCCCCGTCCTGGTCGAAAATCCCACCGGCTACAAAAACCTCTGCGGCCTCCTGACCGAAGCGCACCTCCGCAGCGAAAAAGGAACCTGCGAAGTGCGCTGGGAAGAAGTGGCCGAATTTCGCGAAGGCTTGATCGCCCTGCTTTGCCCTGCCGGATTCGCACGGACTCCGGGGAGCGCACACGTCCCGTGGGCTGGCGACGGTGTTCCACCGTCGCGAACTCTCCGAAAAGGTCGTGCGGCGAGAAAAGTTCGTCGCGGCGAGGACGCCGTGACCAGCCCGCGAAACGCGTGCGCTACCCAGGCCCTTTCCGACCACGCGCAACAGCTGCTCGACCTCTTCGGTCGCGAGCGCGTCTATGTGGAACTCCAGCGCCATTTCGTTAGGGGCGAAGAACGCGTGAATCGCGCGCTCATCGACCTCGCTGAAGCGCACCGCTTCCCGCTGCTTGCGACCAACGGCGTCCAACATGCCACCTCGTTAGGCCGCGAGGCGCTCGATGTTTTTACCTGCATCCGCGAGCACACACACCTCGACGCCGCCGGCACGCGCCTGACAAAAAACGCCGAGCGCCACCTCAAGTGCGCGCGAGAAATGAACCAGCTCTTTCGCGACCGGCCTGAGGCAGTTGCCAATACGCTCCGCCTCGCGGAGCGCCTCCAGTTCTCGCTCGAAAATATCGGCTACGACTTCCCCGATTACCCGGTGCCCGCCGGCCACGACATGGCTACTTTCCTGCGCACGATCGTGCTCTTCGGCGCACAGCAGCGCTACGCCGCAATCTCGCGCAAAGTAAAAAATCAAATCGAGTTCGAGCTCGAGCTCATCATCCGGCTCGGGTTCGCCGGCTACTTCCTGATCGTCTGGGACATCGTCAATTTCTGCCGCGAAAACGACATCATGGTCCAGGGCCGCGGAAGCGCGGCGAACAGCGCGGTCTGTTATTGCCTCGGGATCACGCCGGTCGATCCGGTGAGCAGCAACCTCGTCTTCGAGCGCTTCCTGAGCGAAGGCCGCAAGGGCTGGCCCGACATCGATCTCGACCTCCCGAGCGGCGACCGGCGCGAGCGCGTCATCCAGGAAGTCTATCGACGCTACGGAAAACATGGCGCGGCCATGACAGCGAATGTCATCACTTATCGCGGACGAAGTGCGGCGCGCGAGATCGGCAAGGCACTCCATTTCGCGCCGAACATTCTCGACCGCTTCTCGCACCTCTTCGCAAACGGTGATTTCCCGCACACGCTCGATCTCGAGGCGCAGATCGAGCAGTCCGGTCTACCGCGGGAACATCCGCGTATGCCGGCGTTCGTTAGGCTCTATCAGGCAATCTACGGTTTGCCGCGACATCTCGGGCAGCACTCCGGCGGGATGATTATCTGCCAGGGAAAACTGAGCTCGGTCGTGCCGCTGGAGAACGCCTCCATGCCCGGCCGCGTCGTCGCGCAATGGGATAAGGAGGATTGCGAAGATCTCGGGATCGTGAAGGTCGATTTGTTAGGCCTCGGGATGATGGCGGTGATGCAGGACACTTTTACGCTCTGTCGCGAACGCGGACGCCCACTCGACCTCGCGCACCTGCCGAAGGACGACGCCGCGACCTTCGAGCTGATGCAAAAGGCGGACACGATCGGCGTCTTCCAAATCGAGAGCCGCGCGCAGATGGCCACCTTGCCGCGGATGAAGCCGAAGGAATTTTACGACGTCGTGATCGAGGTCGCGATCATCCGACCGGGGCCGATCCAGGGCGACATGGTGCATCCGTATCTGGCGCGCCGCGCGGGAAAGGAGCCGGTCACTTATTTCGACGAACGCCTCAAGCCGGTGCTCGCGCGGACGCTGGGCGTGCCGCTTTTCCAAGAGCAGATGCTCAAAATTGCCATGATCATGGCCGATTTTTCCGGCGCGGAAGCGGAGGAATTGCGCCGTGCGATCAGCTTCCATCGTTCGCCCGAACGGATGGAAAAAGTGAGCCGGAAACTGCGCGCCGCGATGGAGCGGAAAGGGGTCGCGCCCGAGGTGATTCTCAAGATTATCCAGGCGATCAGCTCGTTTGCGCTCTACGGATTTCCGGAGTCGCACGCGATCAGTTTTGCGATTCTCGCGTATGGGAGCGCGTATCTGAAAGTGCATCGCGCGGCGGAGTTTTACGCCTGCCTGCTGAACAATCAGCCGATGGGTTTTTATGCACCGGCGACGATCGTGAAAGACGCCGGCCGGCATGGAATTCGGATGCGGCCGGTCTGCGCGGCGACCTCGGAATGGCGCTGTGTGGTGGAGTCGGATGAAGTCGTGAGGCTGGGGTTTTGTGTGGTTCATGGCTTGCGCGAAGAACATGCCGAGGAACTCGTTAGGCAACGACCTTTTGCTTCGCTCGCCGATTTAAAAAAGCACACCCGCCTGACGAAAGAAGAACTGCGCACGCTCGCGGAGCTGGGGGCATTTAACTGCTTCGCTGAGCACCGCCGGGCCGCGCTCTGGGAGGTGGAAGAGCCGCTCGCGCCGGAGCTGTTCCGTCATTCTGAGCGAAGCGCAGCGGAGTCGAAGAATCCCGTGGAGCTGCCAGGAAGCGCGAATGCGGAAATTGCAGCGCGGGCTCAGGAAATGGCTCCGGAGCTTCACAGCAGATCCACGGGATCCCTCGACTCCGCCTCCGGCTTCGCTCGGGATGACCAGGATGGTGCGCCGGGTTCGGGTCTGAGCCCACTCCCGCCGATGTCGCTGCCGGAACGGGTGCAGGCCGATTACCAGGCGATGAGCCTGACCACAGGGCCGCACCCGATGAAGTTGCTGCGCGCCCAGTTGCCACACGCCTGGTGTGCGAGCGAGCTCGTGCAGGCGCGCCCCGGCGCGACCGTGCAGATCGCGGGGAACGTGATTTGCCGGCAGCGGCCCGGGACCGCGAAGGGGTTTGTCTTTATCAGTCTCGAGGATGAAACCGGTGTCTCGAACGCGATTGTGACCCCGGATTTATTCGAGCGCATCCGGCTCGTGATCACGGAAGAACCGTTCCTGGTGATCGAAGGCGAAGTGCAGAACAACGACAACGTCGTGCTGATTAAAGCGCACAAGATCCAACCGCTCGCGCACGAGCGCCTCGCCGGGAGCGAGTCGCATGATTTTCATTAACGAGCACCAGCCCTCGCTCGCCTCTTCATCAGGCGCTGCTGTTCGTTAGGCACTCCTCCTCGTTAGGCCGCGAACTACGAGTTGTCATCCCGAGCCGGCGCAGCGCGGCGAGGGACCTCACAAGCGCTTGAACAGCTCGATTGACAGATCGACCCAGCGCGGGTTTAGCGCCTCGACAGCGCGTTTTTCTTGCTCCGACGCCAGCCCTTCAGTTCCTTCTCACGTCTGATCGCATCGTCGATTTGATGGAACGTTTCGTGGTAAACCAAGTGGCGCAGTCGGTACTTCTGCGTGAAGCCTTCGACTTCGCCATGCTGGTGTTCCCACACGCGGCGCTCCAGATCGCTCGTGACGCCGATGTAGAGCACCACCCGACTTTCGTTCGTCATCATATACACAAAATACGCTTTCACGGACGCTTGGGAGGTCCCT
>JBBSUP010000092.1:0-13695 GCA_038234295.1 Chthoniobacterales bacterium | reverse complement strand
CGGCGAAGGATCTCGAAGCGTTGTTCGACGTCCAAGTCATAGCGAGGTCTGCTCGGACGCTTGGGAGATCTCTCGCCGCGCTGCGCCGGCTCGGGATGACAATGCGTTCCGCTGACGTCCGTCTGCGCCGTGCACTTTCCTTGCGCTTTAGGGCGCGGGTTCTAGCTTCCCGGCGTGAAAAAAATCGAGGCCGTCATCAAGCCCTTCAGGATGGAGGCGGTGAAAGAGGCACTCGCCGAAATCGGGGTGGAGGGGATGACGCTGAGCGAGGTGCGCGGATTCGGACGCCAGAAGGGGCATACCGAGATCTATCGCGGGCGCGAGTACACGGTCGATTTTCTCCCGAAGGTGAAACTGGAAATCGTCCTTATTGACGAGCGCGCGCAGCGGGCCGTCGAGGTGATCACGCGCGCGGCGCACACGGGCAAAATCGGCGATGGCAAGGTCTTTGTCTCCGAAGTGGAGCAGGTCATCCGCATTCGCACGGACGAGCGCGGGCCGGAAGCGGTCTAACCGGCGGCGCACCTTTTCGTTAGGCAAAGTATGAACGATTACCTGCTCTCCATCGTGCTCGGACTGATCGAAGGTCTGACCGAGTTCATCCCGGTCAGCTCGACCGCGCATCTCCGGATCGCCGAGGCGCTGCTCGGAGTCGATCTCCAGAGCGGCTACTGGAAGATGTACAGCATCGTCATCCAGCTGGGCGCGATCCTCGCGCTGACGGCGTTATTCTGGCGGCGAATCCTGAAATTTCTCGGCACTTTTCCGCGAGGCGAACACGGCGATCGCAACTTCCTCAACCATCCCCTCAGCCTCGTCCTGCTCGCATTTGTCGTGACCGCGATCCCAGCGTTTTTGCTCAGCAAGTTGATCGGCAAAAACCTCGAAAGCCTCTGGGTGATGGCGAGCGCGCTGCTCGTCGGCGGCATCATCATGTGGGTGGTGGACGTGCTCTTTGTGCGTCCGCGGGTCGAGCGGATGGAAGAGATGTCGCTTCCGACCGCGCTCTGGATCGGCGCGGTGCAGACGCTCTCCGCGGTGTTTCCCGGAACCTCGCGTTCCATGTGCACGATCGCGGCGGGACAGGTCGCAGGGATGTCGCGCGAGGCGGCGCTCGAGTTCTCCTTTTTTCTCTCAATCCCAACGATGTTTGCCGCGACCGGCTACGATCTTTTGAAGACGTTAAAACCTCATCAGGCCGCGGATGGAATCGCGCCGCTGGTGATGACGTCGCAACTCTGGCTCGTGCTCGCGATTGGATTCGTGGTCGCGTTTTTCTCCGCGCTCGCGGTCGTCGCCTGGTTCCTGCGCTGGGTGCGCCGGCACGGCTTCGCGCCGTTCGCGATTTACCGGATCGTCGTCGGCGTGGTGCTTTTCGTGGCCTTGAGCCGCGGGTGGATTAGCCACTGAGGGCAAACGGGCTAGTGTCGTCGCGACGTGAGCGAACAAACCATTTTACCGGACCTCCAAAGCAGCGTGCTTTGCGAAGATGTCCGCTGCGAATTTAACGGCATGCAGACGCTCGTCGGTGTGCTCAACGTCATCCCGACGCCGAAGTTGCCGGTGAATTATCTGCGGCTCTGCATCTGGACGCGCTGGTGCAGCGGCGCGGGGCAGTTCCGGCAGCGCTCGAAAATCATCGGCCCGGACGACACCCAGATCATCGCGCAGGCGGAAGTCGATTTTGTGCTCAAGGAGATGGAAGGCCACGCGACCAACGTGCATTATTTCGGCGGGGTGCAGTTTCAGCAATTCGGAATGCACCACGTGGAGATCCATCTCGGCGACGAATTGCGTCTGCGCTTTCCGCTGCCGGTTTTGGAGATCAAAACGCCGGCCACGGGATAGCGGCGAAGATTATTTCTTGTCAGGTTCGCCGATTCTGCCTACAGGCCCGGTTGGAAGCGCCGCAGTCGCCTTCGCTTCTCGCCGACGGCTTCGATTTTCCGGTCGGTGCGGCCGATGCGCACAATTCCTACAAGGCCCGCGGCTTTTCCTTGGGCAATCATCCCGGCGAAGATTGGGATGGCGTGGGTGGCGGAAATAGTGACTTCAACGACGCCGTCCACAGCATCGGTGACGGTCTCGTCGTTTATGCCCGCGACGCGCATCTCGGCTGGGGGAACGTCGTCATCGTCCGGCATCAATTTCGCGAACGCGGTGCACTCCAAACGGTGGACGCGTTTTTCGGGCACCTGAACGTCATGCGCGTCCGGCCGGGCGATCGGGTGACGCGCGGCGAAGAGGTCGGCACGATCGGGACCGCGCACGGGCTTTACCCGGCGCACCTCCATTTCGAGGTCCGGAAAAATCTCGATATCGGCATCAACCGCGCGTCGTTCCCGCGAAACTACAGCTGCTACTACGACCCGACGAAGTTCATCGCCGGCCATCGGGGGGCTGGCGGCAAAAACGCCGCGCCCTCCGCGCCGACCGGCCTCTTCGCGTGTGACCGCGCCCTGCGGGTGCGGCCGACGGCCGCGTTGGTGTCTCGCCAGAAGGCGAATCCGCATTCGCAGCCGGTCGAGCCGGCCGGGCCGCTCGTCTGCTGAATCGCCTAACGAACTCGGCGGAAAATTGGCAAGGCCAATTCCCGTTTTGCTGTAGACGCCTCCCTCTGGGAGGCGCGGGAGGATGGCTCGAATGCGGAAGAGCGAACGACTTCAACGCCCGCGCTTCGCAGAGCGAAGCGTCTACAGGAGCGCGCTTTTGGACAAAAGCTGCTTGCGCGCGCGGGGCCTCATCCTATGATGCGGGCGCGTTGACGGCAGCGGTTCGGTGATCGCGTCCCGCGCATTTCTGAACCCGCGAAAGCTGATGGCAAATACGATTCTCGTCGGCGCGCAATGGGGCGATGAAGGCAAGGGCAAGATCATCGACGTCCTCACCGGCAACGCCGATCTCGTCGTCCGCAGCCAGGGCGGCAACAACGCCGGGCACACCGTCATTCACGGCGGCAAGAAATTCATCCTGCACCTGATCCCGTCCGGCATCCTGCGGGCGCGGAAAATTTGCGTCATCGGCAACGGCGTCGTCATCGATCCGGTCGCGCTCGTCCGCGAGATCGACGGCCTGCGGAACCTCGGCGTGAAAATCGGAAAAAATCTTCTCATCAGCGACTGCGCGCATCTCGTGTTGCCGTATCACCGCGCGCTCGACGAGCAACGCGAATTGCGCAAAGGCCGCGCGAAAATCGGCACCACGAAACGCGGGATCGGACCGGCCTACGGCGACAAAGCCGCGCGCACCGGCCTGCGCATCGCCGACCTGATGCAGCCCGAATTATTCTCGAAGAAGCTGGCCGCGAAGATGCGCGAGAACAACAGCATCCTCAAAGCGCTCGGCGCGAAACCGATCTCGTGTGCGCAGGTGGAAGCGGATTTTCTTGCGGCGGGCGAACGGCTGCGGCCATTCGTCGCAAACACGGTCGTTTACCTGCACGAGGCCTTGAAGGCCGGGAAAGAAATTCTCTTCGAAGGTGCGCAGGGAACCTTCCTCGATATCGACCATGGCACCTATCCGTATGTGACTTCGTCGAACACGACCGCGGGTGGCGCCTGCACCGGTTCCGGCGTGCCGCCGCATCGGATGGATCGCGTGCTCGGGGTGATGAAAGCGTACACCACGCGCGTCGGCGAAGGCTCGCTCCCGACGGAGGACGCCACCCTCGCGGACATGCTCCACGAGATGGGCCGCGAGTTCGGCGCGACGACTGGGCGCGCGCGGCGTTGCGGCTGGTTTGATGCCGTGGCGACGCGTTACGCGGCGATGATTAACGGCATCGACGACCTTGCGATTACGAACCTCGACGGTCTCGATACGGTTGACCCGATCAAGGTTTGCGTGGGTTACAAGCTCGATGGAAAAAAGCTCGAAGTCCCGCCGAGCGACGCCGCGCAGCTGGAACGTTGCGAGCCGATTTACGAGGAACTAAAAGGCTGGAAACGCTCAACGGAGCGGGCACGGAAGATGTCGGATTTGCCTAACGAGGCGCGCGACTATGTGGCCAAGCTGGCCGAGTGGACCGGCGCGAAGCTAGCGATCGTGAGCGTGGGGCCGTCGCGCGGACAAACGCTTGTTCTTTAGGGTCGGGAAACTTCTAGCGATGAGAGCGACGCGCCCGTTGAACTTCGACTCGCCGCGGCGAGTCCCTCCGGAGGGATGCGCTTCCGCGCGTCCCGTTTCTGCGCGATAACATGGCGGCGCCTGACCAGTCGATCCCGCGTCACGTCGCGATCATCATGGACGGCAACGGCCGTTGGGCGAAAGAGCGCGGCCTGCCGCGGATCAAAGGCCACGAACAGGGCGCGCAAGCGGTGCGGGCCTGCGTCGAAGGCTGCGGCGATCTCCGGATTGAATACCTTACGCTCTACGCGTTCTCGGCGGAAAACTGGCAGCGGCCGAAAGCCGAAGTGGCGGCATTGATGCACTTGCTGGAGCGATTCCTGAAGGAGAAAACGCCCGAGCTGCTCGACAAAAACGTGAAGCTCCAGGCGATCGGCCGGCTCACGGATTTGCCGGCGGCGTGTCAGCGGCAACTCCACAAGTCGATCGAACAGACGGCGGGGAACAACGGCCTCACGCTCATACTTGCCTTGAGCTATGGCGGGCGGCTCGAGATCATAGATGGCATTAAGAGCCTGCTTCACGAGGTCGAGCTCGGGCACATCGATCGCGCGATGATCGATGTCGAGATGTTCTCGAAGCATCTTTACACGCGGTATTATCCAGATCCGGATTTGCTCATTCGCACCTCAGGCGAGATGCGGATTTCGAATTTTCTTCTCTGGCAATTATCCTACACGGAGATGTTCGTGACGCCGAAGATGTGGCCGGATTTCGGAAAGGAAGACCTCTTCGCCGCGGTGCAGGAGTACGGACGTCGGCAACGGCGTTACGGTGGCGTCTAGCCTCTTCACTTTAATCCTGCACTTACACTTACACTTACACTTACACTTACACCCATCCGGCAGGAGAAACGTGTAAGTGTAGGTGTAGGTGTAAGCTTAAAGTTTCAGCTGATCAGCTCGGGATAATTCCGCTGCGCCAGCTCCGTACAGCGCGCCAGGATCGCGGCGGGCGTGTCGAGCTGGAGGACTTCGTCGCGCAGCTTCGTGCACTCCTCCATAGTGAGGCGCTGGACCGCGCTTTTCACCCGCGGCACGAGACTCGCGCCGACGCTCAATTCATCCATCCCGAGCCCGAGTAGCAGCGGCGTGTAGAGAGCTTCTCCTGCCATCTCGCCGCAGACTCCGACCCAGATGCCGTTCGCGTGCGCGGCGTCGGCGACCATCTTGAGCAGCCGCACGACGGAGGGATGGGTCGGCGCGTAAAGATGCGCGACACGCTCGTTCGTGCGGTCGATCGCGACGGCGTATTGGATGAGATCGTTCGTGCCGATGCTGAAGAAATCGACTTCGCGTGCGAGCAGGTCGGCGGCGATCGCGGCGGTCGGCACTTCGATCATCACGCCGATTTCCAGATCGTCGCCCTGGGCAATCCCTTGGTGGCGCAGCTCGGCGCGACATTCCTCCACGATCTGTAGCCCGCGCCGCACTTCATCGAGGCCGGAGATCATCGGGAACATCATCTTGACGTTGCCGTGGACGCTGGCGCGCAGGATGGCGCGCAGCTGCGGTTTGAAAATCTCGAGATTCTCGAGGCAGAAACGGATCGCGCGCCAGCCGAGAAACGGGTTCAGCTCATCGGTCGTCTCGAGGCCGGCAGAGAGTTTGTCGCCGCCGAGATCCAGGGTGCGAATGATGAGCGGGTGCGGCGCGACGCGCTGCGCGACATCGCGATAAACCTCGAACTGTTCCTCTTCGCTCGGGACGGTTTTGTGATTCAGATAAAGAAATTCTGTGCGGTAAAGACCGACGCCTTCCGCGCCGTGGCTGAGGACGCTGTCGACTTCATCGGGCAACTCGATATTCGCGGAGAGGACAATGTGACGGCCGTCGCGCGTGGTCGATTTGGTCTCGCGCAGCCCGGTGAGTTGCTCGGCGATCGCCCCCTGCCGGCGTTCGATTTCCCGATACTCGACCAGGGTCTCAGGACTCGGGTCAATAATGAGGAGGCCGTTGTAGCCATCGACCAGAATTTCCGCGCCGGTCGCGAGCGCGACGGTGGCATCGTGCAGCCCGACGACCGAAGGAATCCCTAACGAACGCGCCATGATCGCGGTGTGCGAAGTGCGGCTGCCGAGGTCGAGCGCAAGCCCGCGGACCTGCTCGCGATTCATCGTGGCGGTGTCGGAGGGCGTAAGATTATGCGCGACGAGGATGTGCGGCTCGGTCATGGAGAGGAAGGGGCGCGGCCCTTTGCCCTGCAGATTGCGAATGACGCGCCGGGTCACATCCTGGATGTCGAGCGCGCGCTCGCGCAGGTAGGGATCGTCGATCTTGCTCAGCGACTCGACGTAGCGGCTCGCTACCTCCTGGAAAACGAACTCCACGTTGCAGAGATCGGCTTCGAGTTTCCGCAGCACTTCGTCGATCAGCGTCTGGTCTTCGACCACGAGCAGGTGCGCATCGAAAATTCCCGCATCCTTCGCGCCGATCGCCTCCGCGATCTGCTGCTGCATCTCGAGAATTTGGCCGCGGGTCAGGATGAGCGCCGACTCGAAGCGCGCGATCTCATCACTGATCTGCGCCGGCTCGATGTGGTAGCGCACGACGTCGTCCGTCTCCACCGTGAAAACGTAAGCCTGGCCGAAGGCAATCCCGGGTGCCGCCGCCACGCCCTGGCATCGCTTTTCCTGTTTTGCGCTACTCATTCCGGCAAGAGCTTAACCGGAAGGTCAACTAATCTTCATTGAACCGCGACGCGATCAGCGCCTCGAGCTCGCAGACCGCTTCCGCGGCGTCGGGACCTTCCGCGCGAATCTTCAACTTCGAACCTTGGCCGGCCGCGAGCATCATCAGGCCCATGATGCTCTTACCGTTGATCTCTTCGTCGCCTTTCGAGACCCAAATCTCGCAGCGGAAACGACTCGCGATGCGCACGAACATGGCGGAAGGGCGCGCGTGCACGCCGAGGCGATTCACGATCGTGATCTCCTTCTCCACCTTTTCGCTGGGGCCCGCGTCCGAGCGTCGATTTAACAATCCCATCAAGTTTCCTTCGTCTCCATTTGACTGATCAGCCGTTGATTAAATTCCACAGCACTGTTCAGGCCAAGGCCCTTCAGCTTTTCATCCATCGCCGCCACCTCGATCAGGCGCGCGACATCGCGACCTGGCCGCACCGGAATGGTGATGTGCGGGATTTGGATTTTCAGAATCTCGTAAAGCTCGCGGTCCAGACCGATTCTATCCACTTCTTCCAGGTCCTGCCAATCTTTTAACGTGACCACGAGGTCGAGTCGCTTCTCGATCCGGATGGCGCCGATCCCGAAGATGGAAACGACGTTGATGATGCCGATGCCGCGCACTTCCATGTGGTAGCGGGTCAAATCCGGAGCCGTGGCCATGAGTTCGCGGCCCTCGAGTGATTTCACCCGGGTGACGTCGTCGGCCACGAGGCTGTAGCCGCGTTCGATCAATCCGAGCACGGTCTCGCTTTTCCCGATTCCGCTGGCGCCGCGAATGAGCACGCCGACGCCGAGGATGTCCACCATGCTGCCGAACTCCGTCACCGTGGGCGAGAAATCGAGCTCGAGCGCGATCGTGGCCGCGTTGATGAATCTCATCGTGATCATCGGCGTGCGGAAGACCGCGATCTCCGCCGCTTCCGCGATCGCGAGCAATTCTGGAGAAAGATGAAACCCGCGCGAGAGGACGAGGCAGGGAATTTTCTGCGCGCAGAGCGCCTGGAAACGCGCGTGCCGCTGTCGGGCTGAGAGATCCTTGAGATAAGCTTGCTCGGCCGCGCCCAAGACCTGCACGCGCTTTTCCGCGAAGTAACTGTAGAAGCCTGCGAGGGCGAGACCGGGGCGATTGATGGTGGGCTCGCGGATTCGCCGCTCGAAGCCGACCTCCGCGCCTTCGAGCTTGAGCTGGAGTTTCTTGCCGTGCTGCTTGAAGAATCCGGCGACGGTAACGACGGCGACGTTCGCGCGCTGCTCGATCCCGGAAGAGATCGTCTGGACAACAGGCTCGGGGCTCATGCGCACGAAAGCTGTACCGCGGAACGAGCGCGATTTCCAGAAGGCGATTAGAAATGGGGAGCCGCCGCCGAAGAAAGAGTAGCAGGCGCGTAACAGTCGGTCATCCCGAGCGCAGCGGAGCGGAGTCGAGGGATCCCGTGGAGCTGCCGAGAAGTCCCGAGTGCGGATCCGGCAACGATGGCTTTAAGGAAACCCGACGGGATCCCTCGGCTCCGCTCCGCTCCGCTCGGGATGACACCTACGATCGGTGTCGCGCTGCCGCCTAACGAATAATCCCGCGGTCCCGCAGCTGATGGCGAAGTTCTTCGACCCGGCGGCGATTGACCCCGAAATCGTAATAGCCGACCCGCGCCGCGGAACGCACGGCAAGCTGCGCGCCGTTCGCCTGCACCTCCACCGCGAGATCGTCGATGAAACCGGCGAGGGCCGAGCGGCATTCCGCGCGGAGTGAGGCGTCGTGCTCGTTGACCAGTTTGACGCGGGAAAGTGCGAGCACCGCGGCGCGGATCTCCGGCCACGCGTCTTTGCCGATGAGAAAGAACGGCGCAACGCCGTGCCGGGCGTCCGTGGCTTCGGTGGAGACGCAGTTCGGCGAGAAAGGACAGGGAGGAAGACTCATCGGCGGAAGAGTCGCGGCAGAGGCGTCTCGGCACAACTGGAGGGACGCCCGCCGTGGCACTCCGCGGGACGGAGACTGACGATAGCGGACCACCGAGGACGGGACGGCGCCCGTCCCTCCAGTTGTGCCGTGCGGTTGTGCAGGCATGGAGCGCCCGTTAAATTTGGCCACGCATGAAGTTTCCCCCTCAGCTAATTCCCCGTCTCGCCATTGCCGGCCTGCTCCTGGCAGGCGTGGGCTGCACGGCGTTGCCTAACGACGTCGGCGTGCGCAAGCATCGCTCGAACGCGGCGCTCACGCGGAAGGCCTCGCATCATCCAGTCTTTGCGACTTGGAACGACGATCCGGCCGCGAAAGGTCCGCGCAAGATCGTGGTCAATCTCACCGCGCAGCAGGCCTTTTTTTACAAAGGCGAAACCCTGATCGGCAAAACCAACATCTCCTCCGGCAAACGCGATCACGAAACGCCGCCAGGCAAATATCGCGTGATCCAAAAAGACGCGACTCATGTCTCCAACGAGTACGGCGTTTACAAGAACTCCCTCGGCAGCGTGGTTGTGCGCGACGCCGAAATCGGCAAGACGCCGCGGCCGAAGGGGGCGCGTTTTGTTGGCGCGCCGATGCCGTATTTCCTCCGATTCCAGGACGGCTACGGGATGCACGCGGGCTTCGTCCCGCGCTACCGCGCTTCGCACGGCTGCGTGCGCATGCCGATCACGATGGCGAAACATTTCTTCGACGCGGCGGAGAACGGCACGCGCGTGGAAGTGATCGAGCCCGGGATTCCGGTGCCTGTGCACTAACTATCTTCGGTGAATTAACCGCAGAGGTCGCAGAGGTCGCAGAGGGGAGAAAGAGGTTTTTGTCATTCTTTCTTCTCTGCGGCCTCTGCGATCTCTGCGGTTTACCTTCCCCATCGTTGTGCCCAGCGCTGTGCCCCTCTAAGTTCCGCGCCATGAGCTGGGTCGCGGAATTGCAGACGCTTCTCGGGACCGATCGCGTCGCCGTGGATGAGCCGACCCGTCACGCGCACGGGGGCGACAAATGGTTCGCCGCGCGAGATCCGGAGGTCGTGGTTTTTGCGGAGTCGACCGAGGACGTGAGCCGCGTGATGCGGTTTGCGACGGAACACAAAATCGCAGTAACGCCGCGCGGCGCGGGCTACGGATATGTCGGCGGCTGTGTGCCGATGCACGACGGGATTTCGCTCTCGCTCGAGCGGATGAACCGGATCAAGGAAATCCATTTCGCTGATGCGGTAGCGGTCGTGGAGCCGGGGGTGATCACCGGTGAACTGCAGGCGGCGGTGCGGGCGCAGAAGCTGTTTTACCCGCCCGACCCGGCGAGTCTGCATCATTGCAGCATCGGCGGAAATGTGGCCACGAATGCCGGCGGCCCGCGTTGCCTGAAGTATGGCGTGACCCGGCATTACGTGGTCGGCCTCGAGGTGGTGCTGGCGAGCGGCGAAGTGCTGCGGACCGGCGGCCGCGTGCACAAGAACAAAACTGGGTTCGACCTGATCGGGCTCTTCGTCGGCTCGGAGGGAATGCTCGGCATCGTCACGGAAATCACCGTGCGGTTGCTGCCATTGCCGCCGGCGCGCGCGACGTTGTCGTGCTCGTTCGCGACGATGGCGGAGGCAGCTGCCGCGGTGCAGGCGATTTTTGCGGCCGGTTTCCTGCCGTCGTCGCTCGAGATCGCGGATCAATTCACCCTCGAAGCCGCGCGCGCGGAGCATGGCCGCGGCGTTATCCCGGAGGGACATGCGCATATGCTCGTCGACGTGGATGGTCAGGAAGAAACGGTAAGGAGTGAGGCGGCGGCGCTGGAGCAATTGCTGGGCAGCCGCTCGCCGAATTCGCTCACCATTGCCATGACCGAGGAAGGCTCGGAGAAACTCTGGGCGCTCCGGCGCGAGTTCAGCAACTCCCTCCGGGCGACCGGGCTTACGAAGCTGAATCAGGACATCGTCGTGCCGCGCAGCCGACTCGTGGATTTGGTGGATTTCGCCGCGGAACTCCAAGCCCGGCACGGCTTCCCGATCGCGACCTTTGGACACGCGGGCGACGGCAACATCCATGTGAACATCATGGCGGCGAATTATGAGAACGCTGCCGTGCGCGCAAAAGTCGAACAGGCGCTCGACGAATTGTTCGCGCAGGTCCTGGCGTGGGGTGGGGTGATCACCGGCGAGCACGGGATCGGGTTGGCGAAAAAGCGTTGGTGGCCCGAAGCCACGAGCGAAGTCGCGCGCGCGGTGCATCGGCGATTGAAGCAGGCGCTCGATCCCGACGATTTGCTGAACCCCGGGAAATTCGTCTGAGCGGAAGTGAGAGAAACAGGGTCATCCCGAGCGGAGCGCAGCGAAGCCGAGGGATCCCGTCGCGTTTCCCTGAAGCGACGCTTCCGGAATTCTCGCAGCAGCGCTTCATGGAAGCCCCACGGGATCCCTCGGCTTCGCTCCGCTCCGCTCGGGATGACAGAAGGGCCGAGCGTCGGCTGATTTCATCCCCAAACCCGCGCTGCGCAGCGGGGAACGGCTCCTGCCGCGGGGTTGCTTCATCACGATTTCATGCGATGATTCGGGACTCAGTTTACGCGCATTCTCGGCCCGCTGGCCGATTCTAATTTAGGTGCGCCTCGCCTTCAGCCTCGCTGCTGAAGCTCCGCTTTTTCTCGATGAAACCAGGAACACTCACTCACACCGTCGCCGTTTGCCTTTCGTCGCTCTCGGCGATGTTCGCCCCCTCCGCCCCGGCCCAGACCGCGCCGGCGAAGATGAAACACAGCAAAAAGCAGAATCGCCTGAACGACGATCTCCTATTCAAGGTCGACCCGGTCGGTTACACCCCGCCGAGCATCGAGATCATCCCCGGGAGAGCCGATGCTGAGCGTTACCCGTGGAAGCAGAAGATCGTGACCACGGTTTTCTGGATTGGCGAAAGCCCGAGCGCGAATAACCCGGTGCCGAATCACGCGAGCAGCTGGGACGCTTCCTGGGCGCGGAACTACGGCGGGTACGACAGCCCGAATAAATCGCAGCGGAACAACTACGTCCCGGTCGATTTCACCCCACGGCAGAACCCTTTCTACTGCGCGCTTCCTTACAACGACAAGATGCGCGAAGGCCATCGGCCCGAAGCGCCGAAGGTCATCCCCTGGTTCAAGGAAGCCTATAAAGGCCCGGGAGTTTCCGTCTGCAAAGATCGCTGGATCGCGATTAAGAAAGGCAACCGCACCGTTTACGCGCAGTGGGAAGATGCGGGCCCGTTCCGGACCGATCATTGGGAATACGTTTTCGGGAACGAACGTCCGAAACCGAACTTGAATCACGGCGCCGGGCTCGATGTTTCGCCGGCGGTGCGCGATTACCTCGGCCTCCAAGATACGGACGTGACCGATTGGAAATTTGTCGACTTCAAAGATGTGCCGCCCGGTCCGTGGGCGAAGCACGGCGACAACAACAACTTCGTGCAAAACGCCCGGAAGGCGGAGCGGGAAGTCGCGAAGAATGACAGGAAGAGCGACGGCGTTCTTCGTTAGGCTGAGTCCCTTGCGCCGCGCCGCCTGTCTCTTTCTCGGTTTTCTGTGTCTCGGCAGCGTCCCCGGACGCGCCGAGCAGGGAAAGCTCCTCACTGGGAAAGACGCGATGGGCGATTGGACGGGCGACGCGCCCGGTCTGCGCCGCCAGATCACGGTCGCGGATTTACCGCCGCCCAATAGCACCCGCTCAGCCAATAACGGCCCGCGCGAAGTCGATCGGCCGGCGAACGCGCGCCTTCATGTCCCGGCCGGTTTTAAGGTCGAGGAATACGCTGCCGGCTTCCGCGATCCGCGCTACCTCCAGACCGCGCCGAATGGCGATCTCTTCGTCGTCGAGAGTCGCGCCAACCAAATCAAGGTCTGCCGCGACACGAACGGCGACGGCAAGCCGGATCAGACCGTGCTCTTCACCGAAGGCGGAAAATTGAACAAGCCGTTCGGAATCGCCTTTTACCCGCCTGGCCCCGACCCGCAATATCTCTACGTCGCGAACACCGACGGCGTCATCCGTTTCCCCTACCGCAACGGCGACCTGCGCCCACGCGGCCCGGCCGAGACGCTCGGGGCGCAGCTCTCCGGCGGCGGATTGCTCCGGGGCGGTGGACATTGGACGCGCGGCCTCGTTTTCTCGGAGGACGGGAAGAAAATGTTCGTCTCGATCGGCTCGCGCTCGAACGATTCCGACGACGCTGCCGAAGCGAATCGCGCGAGAATTTTCCAGTTCAACCCCGATGGGAGCGGACAGAAAGTTTACGCGTGGGGTATCCGCAACGCCGTCGGCATCGCGATGCAGCCGGGCACGGGGCAGCTCTGGATGAGCGTGAACGAACGCGACGACCTCGGCGACAATCTCGTGCCCGATTACATCAGCAGCGTCACGCCCGGCGGCTTCTACGGTTGGCCGTGGTATTACCTCGGCGCGCATCAGGACCCGCGGCACAAGGGCGAGAAGGCGGAACTCGCGAGCAAGGCGATCGTGCCGGACGTGCTCGTGCAGGCGCATTCGGCCTCGCTCAATCTCTGCTTCTACACCGGCAAACAGTTCCCCGAGGCATATCGCGGCGACATCTTCGCAGCCTTCCACGGCTCGTGGAATCGAAGCCGGCGTACCGGCTACAAAATCGTTCGCGTCCCCTTCGAGAAGGGCAAAGCCACGGGCGCGTATGAGGATTTCGTGACCGGTTTTGTGAACCCGGATGGCGATGTCTGGGGCCGGCCGGTCGGCGTCGCGGTCGCGAAAGACGGCAGCCTCCTCTTCAGCGAAGACGCGCACGGCGTGATCTGGCGGGTCAGTCACGATCGTTAGGCGCCGGTTCAGGGCCTTGGGTAGCGCCTGCGTTCCGCAGGCTGGTCGCGGTGTTCCACCGCGACGAACTTTCCGAGCAACCGAGCCGTCATCATAATCGCCGCTTCCAGGAAAGTTCGT
>JBBSUP010000091.1:0-13720 GCA_038234295.1 Chthoniobacterales bacterium | reverse complement strand
GCTCCGATCCAATCGGTGACGGTGTTGTCGGCCGGACCTCCGTTGGGTGGGTTATACTTAAAGCCGCCGTCGTTAGGCGGATTGTGCGAAGGGGTAATAACAATGCCGTCCGCCAGGCCCGTCTTACGCCCGCGGTTGTAAGTCAGAATCGCGTGGGAAATCACCGGCGTCGGCGTGTATTCGTCGCGATCGGCAAGCATCACTTCGACGCCATTGGCCGCCAGCACTTCAAGCGCAGTGCCGCAGGCCGGGACGGAAAGCGCGTGGGTATCGATGCCGAGAAAGAGCGGGCCGGTGATGTTCTGTTGCGCGCGGTACTGGCAGATCGCCTGGGTGATCGTGAGGATGTGCCACTCGTTGAAGGCTCGTTGGAATGACGAGCCGCGATGTCCGGAAGTCCCGAACGCGACGCGTTGCGCCGCAATGGTCGGATCCGGAACATCGGTGTAATAGGCCGTGATGAGCCGCGGCACATCGACCAGAATTTCCGGCGGCGCCGGCTTCCCCGCGAGGGGACTTACCTTCACGGCCTCTCCAGTTCCGCCTCGGCCGAATATTTTCCCTGCGTCGCGAGGCTATTGCATTTCGCGCGGTGGTGAAGAGCGGCTTGCGCGCGGACCACGTTGTCTGCAGAACCATGCCACGTTTTTAACGCTGCATCCTGCAGGGCGCGCCCGAAGGAAAAACTAACCTGCCACGGTAGGTTGTCCGCGCGACAAATGGCGTTCATTCGCTCGGTCGCCGCCACGTCACTTTGCCCGCCGGAAAGAAAGACGATTCCCGGAACTGCCGCCGGCACCGCACGGCGCAGACAGTGAACTGTCGCTTCGGCTACTTCTTCCACGTCGGCTTGTTGCGCACTGTCTTTGCCGGAGAGGACCATCCCGGTCTTGAGCAGCATTCCTTCAAGCACGACGCGATGGCGGAAGAGTTCTGCGAAGACTTTTTCGAGCGTGGCGCTCGTCACCTCTTCGCATTGGGCGATCGAATGATCGCCGTCCATCAAGACTTCCGGCTCCACGATCGGCACCAGTCCAGCTTCCTGACTCAGGGCGGCAAAGAGAGCGAGCGCGTGCGCATTAGCTTCGATGCACGTTGCCGTCGGTAAACCATCGCCGATCGCAATGACCGCGCGCCACTTCGTGAAACGAGCCCCGAGTTCGCGATAATCGCTGAGCCGCTCGCGCAAGCCATCGAGTCCCTGGGTAAATTTTTCTCCGGCAAAGTTTGGTAGGGCGACAGCTCCTTTATCGACCTTAATACCCGGAAGGGTGCCTTGGTTAGTAAGTAACTCCGGCAGAGGAACGCCGTTCTTGCTCCGTTGGCGTACAGTCTCGTCGAACAGAATCACGCCGCTGATGAAGTCACTCAGTCCGGGAGTCGTGAACAGCATCTCCCGATAAGCTTCGCGATTCTCCTCGGTTGAGGGAATATCTAGCGCCTTGAATCGTTTCCCAATGGTCGGAAAGCTTTCATCCGCGGCCAGAATGCCTTTGCCCGCGGCCACGAGCGCTCGGGCGGTCGAGGCCAGTGTCTGCTCTTCCCTCACGCTTCGCTTTGATCCTTCGCCTCGGCGGCGCGGGCGGCCTGCAGCATCTGATCATGCTCCGCTTCTTTGATTCCTTCTTCCACGAGAGGCGCGCTTTCGCTCCGTCCTTCGCCGCCTTTGTTCAATGGATTTTTAGTCATGGCGTGGAGAGAGGAGACGGCTGTGGGGTGAGAAGGTGGTCCTCGCGTTTCCATTCTGTCGGACTGAGGAGGTTAGCCCGCTCGGCGGCTTCGATTTTGTCCGCGGAGACTCGGCGCAGACCCCGAACGAATCCGAGCTTCGAAAGCGTCCAGATAATCCATTTCGTGGGATCCATCTGCCATGGTTTGACCCCGTTGCGGTAGTCATGTTGAAACTCGTGGTGATAATTATGGTAGCCTTCGCCAAAGGTGAAGCAGGCAAGCAGCAGAGAATCACGCGCACTGCACTTAGTGGAGTAAGGCTGTCGCCCGATGGTGTGACACGCGCTGTTAATGAGGAAAGTGCAGTGCTGGAGCACAACAACACGCGCCACGCCGGCGATCAGGAAAGCACCCAGGGCACCGCTCCATCCATTCCAGAGAAAACCGAGCGTGGACGGTAGAGCGAAACTGACCACGACCGCAATCCACTGCACATAGCGATCCTGCCACATCACGAGCGGGTCTTTCTGAAGATCGGCGACATTGTCATAGGGCTCATCGTTATTCAGTTTGAAGAGGAGCCAGCCGATGTGCGCGAAGAAGAAGCCTTTCGAAATGCAGTAGGGATCGTCGTCATGATCGACATGCTTGTGATGGCGCCGATGTTCGCTGGCCCACATCAGAACTGAGTTCTCGAAGGCGCCCGCGCCGAAGACGAGAGTCATTAGCCGGACGGGCCAACTCGCCTGGAAAGCAAGGTGCGAGAAAAGACGGTGGTAACCGAGCGTGACGCTAAACCCGCAGAGGCTCAGCATGGCGAAGAAAAGAGCGACCTGGAACCAATCCAATCCAAAAAACCAGAGATAGACAGGAACCGCGGTGAGCGTGAGCGCCGCCGTGCCGATGAGGAACGAACTGGTGATCCAGTTGATGCGATCGAGCGGTAAGCGAAAGAATAGTCGCTTCGGAAGCACGCTGTTTTCGTCCGGAAGCGAGAGGTCAGTGTCGGTCGTTTTCATTAATTGAGACTAGCGGTCATGCTGATGGTGGCGTTAAGCAAACGCGCGATAGGGCATTTCGTCTTGGCCGAGAGCGCGGCATTCATGAAAGCCGACTGCGTGACGTCGGGAACTGTGGCCTGCACCTCAAGCAGAATCTTCGTGACGGTCCAGCCCGCCACGAGGTTTTCCAAGGTCGCGGTGGCAGCGGTTTCAATCCGCAGCGGGTGAAAACCCCCGAGACTAAGTTCGTTCGCAAGAGCCATCGAAAAACAGCCGCCCAGGGACGCGGCGATCAATTCGTCAGGGTTGGTGCCGAGGCCTTCGTCGAAGCGCTCGCGAAAGGAATATTGCGTGTCGGCGAGGACGCCACTTTCGGTTCGCATGGTGCCGGTGCCTTCCCGCAGCGTTCCATTCCACACGACTGATGCTTTCCGATCCATGATAAATAAGCGCCCACGGGACGCAAGGTCGCGCGGGTTCGCTCCTTTCGTTTCGCCCCAAACGCAGCGTGTGCTAATACCTTGTGGCGCGGACGCCGATAGTCTGCGGCTATGGCTGGATTGTCCAAATGACCTTAGCCGTGTAATTTCGGCCCGGTGGAGCTCCGTCATTTACGCTATTTTGTCGCGGTCGCCGAAGCGCTCAGTTTCACGAAGGGCGCGCGCAAGCTTCATCTCTCGCAGCCTTCGCTCACGCGTCAAATCAAGGACCTGGAAGAAGAGATCGGCGTGCGCTTGCTCGATCGGACGAAGCAGGGAGTAAATTTAACGCGGCAGGGCACGACCTTTCTGGTCGACGCGAAGCGTCTGCTCGCCTTGAGCGAGGAAATTGTCGAGTCAGCCCAGCGCGGCGACGGTCGTCCGCCGGCTCCGCTGAATATCGGGTACGTCGCCGACCTTTTCTACGATTTGTTGCCGGTGACGCTCGCGGCCTTTCAACGGTCACTTCCGAAAGTCCCGATCAATCTTTTCGACATGAGTTGCGGCGATCAGTTTCAAGCGCTGGAGGAGAAACGAATCGATCTGGGCTTTGTCGGATTACGCGAGCCGATTGAAGAGCGCGGGCTGCGCTTTTTCCCGATCGCTTCCTACGAAACGGTCGCGGCGGTGGCACAAAATCACCCCCTCGCGAAGGAAACCACCATCCAGCTCAAGAAATTAAAGCCGATGTTCTTTATCAGGATGTCGGAAGGGAGCTATCCAGGCTATCGCCGGTGGCTGACCGACACTTGCCGGCGCGCGGGCTTTGCGCCCAAGGTTCTCCAGGATGTCGAAATCGAGCGCACGCTGATCCACGCGGTCGCAGCCGGTTTGGGCGTCGCGCTTCTCCCGGCTCAGGCAAAGCGGCTGCCGCACGAGAATGTGGTGTTCCGCGAACTGAGTCCGGCGGTCGAAACCGAATCCTGCATCGCCTGGGCCGCCGATAATCCCTCCACCGCCTTGGCCGCGTACCTGAAGCTCATGAGCGATCGCGACATTCGGATGCGCTGATGGGAAGCCACGGCGAAAGAGCGGCCATAGCCGCAGGGTATGGCCTTCCACTCCATAAGGTATTAGCCGATTTTTCGCTCAAGGCTTACCGATTGCCTGCGCTCCGAGGGCGCGATTAACCAGCGGGACGGAGGTCGTCCCCGAAGCCAGGAAACTTCATCATGTTGCACAGCATTCACGATCGGTACGGAGAAAAACTGCGGGCTTCCGACGGCGAGATCGGCCAGGTGCAGGATTTCTACTTCGATGACAAGAGTTGGACCTTGCGTTATCTCGTCGCCGACACCGGCGGATGGTTGACGGGACGTCGCGTGCTGATTTCGCCGCACTCGTTGGGTCATCTTTATCCGGAGGGAAAAGTCCTGCTCGTCAATCTGACCCGGAAACAAATCGAGGAGAGTCCGTCGATTTACGAACACGAGCCAGTGACGCGCCAGCAGGAGGAAGAATACCACCGTCACTATGGCTATCCATACTATGCGCACGCCTGGCCGTTGTGGGGATTGGTCGATTCTCCGGTGATGGCGCCTCCGCCGTCCGTGACCGAGACAGAGAAAAAAGCGGCCGACTCCCATCTTCGCAGCACGCGCTCAATCGCTGGCTATAGTGTGGAAGCAAGCGATGGCGTAATCGGCGAAGTGGTCGATTTCATGATCGACGGGAGGACATGGATGATTGGAGAAATCGTGGTTGAATGCGGACATTGGTATGATGGCAAGAAGATGATGATTCCAACCGGGAAGGTGTCGCGCATTAGCTATGAAGATGAAGCCATCTTCGTGGACGCGACGAAAAGCGTGCTGACGGAAGCGGCTCTCTCAGCCGGTTCGTGAAACGGTTCGCGGCGGTGCGCCCGCTGGACGCCGCAGATTTAATTCGGAGCGAACTCTTCGGCCTCGAGCGGCTGGAGAAGCATGCTGAAAGTCTGGCCGAGGCTCAGCCGGTCACCGCCAATCCGAAGGCCGGGCGGCGGCTCGATCGACGGCTCGAAGAAAACGGACGCGCGCTCTTCGACGCCTACCGCGGAGTCGAGAAGGCGGTCCGCGATGAACTCCACATCACGCCCGCGGATGAATGGTTGCTCGATAATTTTTTCGTCGCCGAGGAGCAAATCCGCCAGGTGCGGGAAGATCTTCCGCGCGGATTTTATCGCGGGCTGCCGAAGCTTGGTGGCGGTCCGCTGGAGGGCTACCCGCGCGTCTTCGGCATCGCCTGGGCCTTCGTCGCTCACACCGACAGCCGGCTCGATCGCGAGATGCTGCTCCGCTTTCTCGCCGCCTATCAACGCGTGCAGCCGCTCACGATCGGCGAGCTCTGGGCGGTCGCGATCGCGCTGCGGATCGTCCTGATCGAAAACCTGCGCCGCGCCGCAGACCAGATCGCGGCCGCCCGCAGAGCGCGCACGGAAGGCGACGCGCTCGCCGATCAATTGCTCGGTGTCGCTGGTCAAACCGCAGTCTCGCCCGAACTGGCGTTGCGCGGATTCGATTCGACGACTCTGCCGGCGGCTTTCGTGGTGCGGCTGGTCGAGCGTTTGCGCGATCAGGATCCGCGTGTCATGCCGGCGCTCGTTTGGCTCGACAAAAATCTCGCGACCGCCGGCACGAGCGTCGACGAGATCGTGCACGCGGAGCATCAGCGCGAAGTCGGATTGAACGTCACCGTGCGCAATGTCATCACGAGCATGCGCCTGATCTCGGCGCTCGATTGGGCGAAAATCTTCGAGAGCTCGAGTCTGGTGGACGCCGCGCTCCGGGCCGAGAGCGATTTCGCGGCGATGGATTTCCCGACTCGGGATCAATATCGCAAGGCGATCGAACAACTGGCGCGCCGGTCGGGCCATTGGGAACTGGATGTCGCGCAGCGGGCGATTACAGCGGCCCGGCGCGCGGGCGCGGGCGGGGGGACGTTGCACCAGCAGCAGGCAGGTTATTACCTCATCGCGAATGGCCGGCGGGGGTTTGAAAAGGAGATCGGGTTTCGTGTTCCCGTCAGGGAATGGTTAGGCCGGGCTAGCCGCCGGGCGGGCATCGTCGGATATATCGGCGGCATCGTCGTGACGCTCACGGTCATTCTCGCGTTGCCGCTGGTCGGTCTTTCCGCCCTCGGCATTGGCGGATGGACGCTCCTTCTCCTCGCGCTGATTGGTTTGGTCCCGGCTTCGGATCTGGCGGTCGCAATTATTAACCGCGCGATCACGAATGATCTTCATCCCCGGAGCCTGCCGGCGATGGAACTGGACGACGGCGTGCCGCGGGAGTTTCGGACCATCGTGGTCGTGCCCACGCTCCTCGTGACGCCGGCCGCAATCGAGGAGCAAATCGTCCGCCTCGAAGTGCATCACCTGGCGAACCAGGACGGCGATCTTAGTTTCGCGCTGCTCACGGATTGGGAGGATGCCGACGCGGAGACAGCGCCCGGCGACGAAGATCTGCTGCGCATCGCGTGCAAGGGAATCGAGCGGCTGAACGAACGGCACGGCCCGGCTGCGGAACACCCGCGTTTTTTCCTGCTTCATCGCCGGCGCATTTGGAATGAAAGCGAGGGCAAATGGATCGGCTGGGAACGGAAGCGCGGAAAATTGCACGAGCTGAATCGCTGGTTGCGTGGCGCGACTGATACAACTTTCGCGCCGGTCGGAGGCGAACTGCCGGTGGCACCGCTGGGCATTCATTACGTGATCACGCTCGACGCGGACACGCGACTCCCGCGCGGAACCGTGAAGAAGCTCGTGGGAAAGATGACGCATCCGCTGAATCGACCGCGGCTCGATCCGGTGCGCGGTCGCGTCGTGGAAGGTTACGCGGTCCTGCAACCGCGCGTGACGCCATCGCTGCCGAAGCGTTCCGAGGGCTCGCTCTTTCAATATGTCTTCACGAGCCGGAGCGGATTGGACCCGTACGCCTTTGCCGTTTCCGACGTGTATCAGGACTTGTTCGGCGAAGGCTCCTACAGCGGCAAAGGCATCTACGATGTCGATGCTTTCGAGACGGCACTCGAGCATCGCATTCCGGAAAGCACGTTGCTCAGTCACGATCTGCTCGAGGGAATTTTCGCGCGGGCGGGCCTCGTCACCGACATCGAAGTGGTCGAGGAATATCCCTCGCGCTATGACCTGGCCGCGGCGCGCCAGCATCGTTGGGCGCGCGGCGACTGGCAGTTGTTGCCCTGGATTTTCGGCTCCGGTTTTCCGCCGCGCGATAAACCAGGCCGCCAGGCGATTCCCTTCATCGGCCGTTGGAAGATGCTGGATAATTTGCGGCGCACCCTCTCGGCGCCCGGGGCTTTTCTGGCCCTACTGGCCGGATGGATGTTGCCCTTGAGACCGGCAACGATCTGGAGCGGATTCGTGCTCGCGACCTTCGCCATCCCGGTTTTTCTGCCGCCGATTTTGGGAATCATTCCGCGACGCTTCGGTATTTCGCAGCGGCGACATTGGCGCGCGGTCGCGAACGATCTCGGCGTGGCCGCTTTGCAATTCGGGCTCCTCGTCACGCTCCTCGCCTCACAAGCCTGGCTCATGGCCGATGCCATCCTGCGCACGCTCTTTCGGCTATTCGTTAGGCGCAAAAAATTGCTCGAATGGGTCACGGCCGCGCAATCGAAAGTCAGCGGGCGGCTCGGTCTTTTCGGCATGTATTTGCGGATGGGCGGCGGCGTTGCGCTGGCGGCTGCGGTCTTGGTCATCGTGGCCTTCGACGATCCCAGATCGTTGCGCATCGCGGCGCCCATTCTGGTCCTCTGGCTGCTTTCGCCGGCGCTCGCGCTTTGGGCCAGCCGGCCGCTCCGCTCTTCGGGTTCCATCCCGGTCGTGCCCGCGGATGCGCGCGTTTTACGCCTGACCGCGCGACGGACGTGGCGCTTTTTCGAGACGTTCGTGACCGCGCAGGAGCACGCGCTGCCGCCGGATAATTTTCAGGAAGACCCGCATCCGATCGTGGCGCATCGGACCTCGCCCACGAACATCGGGCTCTACCTTCTGTCCGTGGTCGCGGCGCGCGATTTCGGATGGATCGGCACGCACGAAACGGTCGAGCGATTGGAAGCGACGGTCGCGACCATGCATAGGCTCGAGCGTTGCCACGGTCATTTTTATAATTGGTACGACACGCGCGACCTGCGTCCGCTCGAGCCGAAATACGTCTCGTCGGTGGATAGCGGAAATCTCGCCGGCCACCTGCTCGCACTCGGTAACGCCTGTCGCGAGATGATCGCCGGTCCGTTGCTGGCGGCCGAATGGCTCAACGGAATCGAGGACGGGCTCAAGCTCACGCGCGAATCGCTGCAGCAACTGATCGAGGACAAGCGCACGCACACGGTTACGCGCAAGGAGTTGGAAGAGGCGCTCGATGCTCTGGAGATGGGCCTAACGAGTCTGCGCGAAGGCGCGGGAACACCGAATCTGCAGGAACTGATCTTGCCTAACGACACCGTCGTCGATCTCGCACGCACCTTTTGCGCAGAGCGAAAGAACGACGACGCCAGTGTCGAGTTACTCGCCAGCGCGCTCGCGCTGGAAACTACGATCAAGAGTCACCAGCGCGATCTCGCGGGCGACTCGCTCCAGCCGCGGCTGGAAGCGTTGATCACGCAGACGCGCGCGATGTTCGAAGCGACGGAATTCGGTTTGCTCTTCGACGACGATCGCCAGCTTCTTTCGATCGGTTACCGCGTTTCCGACGGCGCGCTCGACGAAAGTTTTTACGATCTACTCGCCTCCGAAGCGCGACTGGCCAGCTTCCTCGCCATCGCTAAAGGCGACGTGCCGACGCGGCATTGGTTTCATCTCGGACGAGTTGTGACTCCGGTGCACAGCGGGGCGGCGTTGATCTCATGGTCGGGCTCGATGTTCGAATACCTGATGCCGAATCTGGTCATGCGAAATCCGCGCGGCTCGCTCCTCGATGAAACCAATCGCAACGTCGTCCGTCGCCAGGAAGAGTATGGCGCGGAACGGCACTTGCCGTGGGGCGTCTCGGAGTCGGCCTACAACGCGCGCGATCTCGAGTTCACCTATCAGTATTCGAGTTTTGGTGTTCCCGGGTTGGGATTAAAACGCGGCCTCGGTGACGATGCGGTCGTCGCTCCCTACGCCACCGCGCTGGCCGCGATGATTGCGCCGCACGCCGCCGTGCGAAATTTCGCCCGGCTCGCCGAAGCCGGCGGCCATGGATGCTTCGGCTGGTTTGAAGCGCTCGATTACACGCCCCGGCGCGTCCCGGAAAATGAGAACGTCGCCGTCGTCCACTGCTACATGGCGCATCACCAGGGCATGACGCTGATCGCGCTCGCGAACACGCTCCAGAAAGGCACAATGCGTTCCCGTTTTCACGCCGAACCGATTGTGCAGGCGACTGAGCTTTTGCTCCAGGAACGGCCGCCGCGCGACATCGATGCCACGCATCTACGCCCGCAGGAAGGGAAAGCGACCACGCGCGTGCGCGAGCTCCGTCCTTCGTCGTTACGCCGTTTCCGCTCGGCGGATCAAGCGACCGTGCAGACGCAACTTCTCTCCAATGGCCGCTACTCCGTCATGCTGACCACGGCCGGTTCGGGCTACAGCCGCTGGGGGGAGATGGCCGTGACCCGCTGGCGCGAAGATCCGAGTCGCGATTGCTGGGGCACTTACGTTTTTCTGCGCGACGCCGAGACGGGCGACGTGTGGTCGGCCGGTTATCAACCGAGCGGAGTCGCACCTGATTCTTACGAGGCAGCATTCTTCGAAGATCGCGTCGAAATTTCGCGACGCGATGGAACCATCGAGACCCGAATGGACGTAGCCGTTTCGCCGGAAGACGACGCCGAAGTCCGCCGGATCACGATTTTCAATAACGGACATCGCCCGCGCGAAATCGAGCTGACCTCCTACGCGGAAATCGTCCTTGCACCCGACGCGGCCGACACCGCGCATCCAGCGTTTTCGAATCTGTTCGTGGAGACGGAATTCGTCGCCGATCTCGGTGCGATCCTGGCCACGCGCCGGCGCGGCGCGCCTAACGAACCGGAAATCTGGGCGGCCCATCTCGCGATCGTCGAAGGCGAGACGGTCGCGGGCGTGCAATTCGAAACCGATCGCGCGTGTTTCCTGGGTCGCGGCCGCGTCATTCGTACGCCGGTTTCGGTGATCGACGGCCAGCCGCTTTCCAACACCACCGGCGCCGTGCTTGATCCGGTCTTCAGCATTCGGAGGCGGATTCGTCTCGCGCCGGGCGCGACCGCGCACGTCACCTTCTGGACGATGGCGGCGGATTCCCGCGGCAAAGTGCTCGATTTAATCGACAAACATCGCACGCCGGCGGCCTTCGAACGCACCACCACGCTCGCTTGGACGCAGGCGCAGGTGCAGCTCTTCCATCTCGGCATCGGGCAGGATGAAGCGACGATGTTCCAGCGTCTCGCCAGCCACGTCATCTATTCGAGCCCGACGCTCCGCCCTTCGTCGGATGCGCTCGCCCGCGCCGACGGCGCGCAACCGGCGCTCTGGGCTTACGGCATTTCCGGCGATCTGCCGATCGTGCTCTGCCGGATCGACGACATCAACGATCTCCAAATCGTTAGGCAACTGCTCCAGGCGCATGAGTACTGGCGGATGAAACGGCTGGCCGTCGACCTGGTCATCCTGAACGAATATCCGGAATCGTACGCGCAGGATTTGCGCACCGCTCTGGAAGCAATGGCGCGCGCGGCCGAGGCGCGCCGGCCTTCTGGCGACGCCGAGACCACGCGGGGTGGGGTGTTTATTTTGCGCGCGAGCCTCCTCCCGGACGAATTGCGCAGCCTGCTCCAGAATGCCGCGCGCGCCGTCCTCTTCAGCCGGCGCGGCAGTCTCTTCGAGCAACTAAAACGCCTCGACGAAACGGATAGCCTGGCGACGAGATCGCAGCGCCGTCTTGCTCCGAAGGAAACGCCCCAATCGGTCTCGCGGCCCGACCTCGAATTCTTCAACGGCCTCGGCGGATTCTCCAAAGACGGCCGTGAATACGTAACCCTCCTCAGCGCTGGACAATGGTCGCCCGCGCCCTGGATTAACGTCATCGCCAATCCGTCGTTTGGTTTCCAAACCTCGGTCGCAGGCAGCGGTTACACCTGGGCGGAGAACAGTCAGCAGAATCAAATCACGCCCTGGTCCAATGATCCCGTCTCCGATCGTCCCGGCGAAGCGATCTACATCCGCGACGAAGACGGGATGCTTTGGACTCCGACCGCGCTGCCGATCCGCGAGGAAGCGTTTCCTTACGTCGTTAGGCACGGCCAGGGCTACAGCCGTTTCGAGCACACTTCGCATGGCATCGCGCTCGAACTCCTGCAGTACGTGCCGCTGCACGATCCGATCAAGATCTCGCGCCTAACGATCAGGAACCAGTCAAGCCGACCGCGCCGGCTCTCGGTCACGGCTTACGTCGAATGGGTGCTCGGCGCTTCGCGCGCCGCCACGGCGCCGTTCGTCGTGACGGAGATCGATCCGGAGACCAACGTGATGTTCGCGCGGAATCATTGGAGCGCGGCCTTCGGCACGCGGGTGGCCTTTGCCGATCTGGGCGGGCGCCAGCAATCCTGGACCGGCGATCGCCGGGAATTTCTCGGGCGCAACGGCACGCTCGATCGCCCGGCTGCGCTGGGCGGCGCGAGCAGCCTAACGAATACAGTCGGCGGCGGCCTCGACCCCTGTGGCGCGCTGCAAACAAAAATCGAACTCGCGCCCGACAGCTCGGTGGAGATCGTTTTCTTCCTCGGCGAAACCGCGACCAAGGAAGAGGCGCTGGCGTTGATCAAACGCTACCGCGCGTCCGATCTCGATGCTGTCTTCAAGGAAGCGACCAGCTTTTGGGACGAAATCCTCGGCACCGTGCAGGTGAAGACACCCGACCGCGCGATGGATTTGCTACTGAATCGCTGGCTCCTTTATCAGACGCTCGTCTGCCGGATCTGGGCGCGCGCTGCGTTCTATCAAGCGAGCGGCGCTTACGGCTTCCGCGATCAACTTCAGGACGTGATGGCGCTGAGTGTCGCGCGGCCGCAGATCACCCGCGAGCACCTGCTGCGCGCGGCGGCGCGGCAATTCGTGGAAGGCGATGTGCAGCACTGGTGGCTGCCGCCGTTAGGCCAGGGCGTGCGCACGCGCATCTCCGACGACCGGATTTGGTTGCCCTTCGTCACCGCGCAATACATCGAGGTCACAGGCGACGTCGGCGTGCTCGATGAACTGGTGCCGTTCCTCGACGGCCCGGAGTTAAAACCGGACGAACACGAAGCGTTTTTCCAGCCGACCGTTTCCGCGATTCGGGGAACGCTTTTCGAGCATTGCGTGCACGCGCTCGAAACCAGTCTCGCCGTCGGCGTGCATGGACTGCCGTTGATCGGCACCGGCGATTGGAACGACGGGATGAATCGTGTCGGCGTCGACGGCAAAGGCGAGAGCATCTGGCTCGGCTGGTTCCTGCACGCCGCGCTCACGCGTTTTGCGCCGTTGGCCGATCGCCGCGGCGAGAAAGCACTGAGCGAAAATTGGCGCGAGCACGCCGCCAAAATTAGCGCAGCCCTGGAGCGCGATGGCTGGGACGGCTCTTGGTATCGCCGCGCTTATTTCGACGACGGCACACCGCTCGGTTCGCACGGCGACGCCGAATGCCGCATCGATTCGATCGCCCAATCGTGGGCTGTCATTTCCGGCGCGGCGGAGAAAAATCACGCCGCCAGCGCGATGGCTGCGGTGAACGAACAGCTCGTCTCGCGCGACGACGAACTGGTGAAGCTCTTCACACCGCCGTTCAATCAGACGCCGCTCGATCCCGGTTACATCAAGCGCTATCCGCCCGGCATCCGCGAGAACGGCGGTCAATACACGCATGCGGCCGCATGGTCCGTCATCGCCTTCGCCCTCCTCGGCGACGGCGACAAAGCCGGTGAGCTGTTTTCCATTTTGAATCCGATCAATCACGCTCGCACGCGCGCGGAAATCTATCGCTACAAAGTCGAGCCCTACGTCGTCAGCGCCGATGTCTACACCGAGTCATCCCACGTCGGCCGCGGCGGCTGGACTTGGTACACCGGCTCGGCCGGCTGGATGTATCGCGCCGGACTCGAATCGATTCTCGGCTTCCACCTCAAGGGGACGAACCTCCTCATCGACCCCTGCATTCCCAGATCGTGGCCCGGCTTCGAGATCGCGTTTCGATATCACTCCACGAGGTACGAAATCGCGGTGACCAATCCTCACCCCGTCAACCGCGGGGTCGTGAGTCTTTCTCTGGACGGCAATTCCCTTCCTCACGACGTTGCACAGATCCCTTTGTCGGATGACGGCGCGACTCATAAAGTTGAGGTCATCCTCGGCTAAGCGGACGTCTAAAAACTGGGTCATTCCGAGCGGAGTCCCGCGACCGCGGGACGCAGTCGAGGTATACCGTGGAGTGAGCTTAAAGGTTTCGCGACGGGATCCCTCGACTCCGCCCCGCGGCCCCGGGGCTCCGCTCGGGATGACCCGACTATAGACCCCCTCTCAAGAAGTGGAAGACTTCCGCCCGTGGCTCAAGGACGAGAGCGCGCCGGCCGCCCCGC
>JBBSUP010000090.1:0-14424 GCA_038234295.1 Chthoniobacterales bacterium | reverse complement strand
GGCAATCATCGGCGCCTTCTGATCCGCTGGGAAAAACAAAGCGCGCTCTATCTCGCTTTCGCCACTCTTGGATGTTGCCTGATTGCTTCACGTTTCCTCTAACCTCTTCTCATGCACACTTACTTTTCGGATAGCTTCTAGGAGAACTTTTGCAATATGCTTACGACCGGCGTGGCGAAAGATTTGGGAACGCTCGGCTGGTTCGCACGATGTTTGAGCGGGCGACTGTCCGCCTTTCGGATCGATTAGCCGTCGACCTAGACATCACACGCGATGAGTTGACAACGTTGCACGCGTCAGACCTCGAATTGCCTCCTGACACATAAAGGCGAACACAGTCCGCGCAAATCAGTTAAGCATTTACTCAACCAGTCTCGACATCAGGGACTTCAGCGCGCGCGCGGCGTATTTCTTCGTTGGACAGCCCCAGTGCCCGTTGCAGAGCGCTCAGGTACTCGGCTTCGCCGGCGTCAACGTGGTCGTCAACAAACAGAAGCTTCTTGTATGCGTGCTGCCAAAGCTCGACCAAGATTTTGCGACGCTGCTCTCGTCCAAGACCAAACCGCCACAACAGCAGCCCCGCCGCCTCAGCCGTTACAGACGCTAAGTCTGTCGCAGCAAGCATCGATTGTAATGCGGCGTGGCCGTCAGCTTCTCTGACGACGCCCGCCTCCACCTCTTCTGGTGAGCGTTCCGCGAACTCTAACGGTTCAAACGGTCGAAATAGTGGCAAGTCTGAGTTCATAGATTGGATATTATCAAAGGGCGACCCCGGGGTCAGCTCTTGAATTGTGCAGAGCTGCCCCCAATCGAGCCTTCAACGGCAGGCACGACCCCACGCGGAATGTGAATGTCGATCTTATCGCGTCACAGGAAGGGGAGGTAAAATGAGTCACCCTCTGATCTCGAGACCAGAGAACTGGAGGTCGCAGCGCGGAAGCTTGCTCCACTAAGCAGGCGCGGCGATATTCGATCCCATGGAGATTGTTTTCACCGTAACGCAGGAAGGTGACGGCGGCTTCGTCGCCGAATGCCTCTCGCATGACATTTTCACTCAGGGCGGAACCTGGGAGGAGTTGCGGGCCAACGTGCGCGAGGCGGTGACTGGTTATTTTTTCGATCAGCCCAAACCGTCCGCCGTCCGTCTGCATCTCGTGCGGGATGAAGTGCTGGCGGTGGGATGAAGCTGCCCCGCGATCTCAGCGGCGCGGAGCTGGTCAAGCTGCTCGGTAAGTATTACGGCTACGTGCGCTTGAATCAGGAAGGCAGCCACGTAATTCTCGAAACGAAGACTCCGCGATCGCACCGCATCGCCATTCCAAATCATTCGCCGCTTCGGATCGGCACGCTGAACGCAATCCTTCGCGCGGTTGCAACGGCTCAGGGTGTGTCGAGAGAAGACATTTTGCGGCACTTGTGAATCCGCCTCCGGCGTAGTGGCGTGAAAAACGCAGCTAACCAGACTTCGGACCCCGAGATGCAGCCGGAATGTGATTCCGGGGTGGCATGCGGGGCAAACATGCGCGGCGCTATGCGCAGGGCACCAACCGAATATTAGCCTCTAACAGGCCGGCCTGAAATGGATCGCTATTTGATCATCATCGAACAATCCGCGACGGGCTTTTCCGCCTATTCGCCGGATGTGCCTGGCTGCGTGGCGACCGGGGGAAGCCGGGCGGTGGTGAAACGAGAGATGCATAATGCGATCGAGTTCCCTCTGGAAGGCCTGCGCGAGGAGAGGTGCCGATTCCGAAGGCCTCCTCGAGCGCTGAATTTGTCGAGGTCACACCCGCCTGGGGAGTTGGCGTATCCATACGACGAGAACTGGCAAACTCATGTCGAGCATTCCGAGCCGCCCCCGGCCACGCCGTAGGGCCCGGGGCCGCGCCCCATTGCCGCGTTACTTCTTCCCGAAAATCTCGTCGAAGAAGATCTGCATCTGCTGCCAGGAACGGCGCGCGGCGGGTTCGTTGTAGCCGATCTGGCCCACCATGCCGTGTTCCTTCGCCACCCGATCCGCAGCCGGGTTGGTAAAGGCGTGGAGCGCGTGCGCGTAGTCGATCGATTGATAATCGATGCCGGCTTTCTCGAGCGACTTCTCCAGGTCCATCCGGTCTTCTGGCGTGACCATCTTGTCGACCGCGCCATTCATGAGGAGGAACTTCGCTTTCACCTTCCCCGCCGCGGACTCCGGCGCGGCGACCGGACCGCCGTGGAAACTCGCAATCCCGGCGAGCGGCGCGCCGCTATACGCGAGCACCTGCACCGCCGAACCGCCGAAGCAGAAACCGATCGCCGCGACCTTCGTGGCATCGACGCGATCACTCTTCAGGAGTTGGTCGAGCCCCGCGCGCGCCCGTTCCGCCATCAGCGGCTTGCCGTAGAAAGCGGAGGCCCATTCCTCGGCCTGTTTCGGCTCTTCGGTCACCTTGCCTTTGCCATACATGTCCGCGACAAACGCGACGTAACCCAACTGCGCCAACTGGTCCGCGCGGCTCTTCACATAGGCGTTCACGCCCCACCATTCCGGCACCACGAGGACGCCCGGCGATTTTCCCGGCGCGGTCTGCGCGTCGTCGTAGGCGAGATAACCTTCGAGTTGGGTACCGTTGTGTTCGTAAGCGACCGATTGGCTGATGAGTTTGGCTTCCACGTGGGAAAAGGTGGCGCAAGCCAGACCGAAAAGAAGGAGTTTCTTCATGGGCATATTCCTTACCGCGAATCCCGCGAAATGCACGGGAACCGGAAAGCGCGCGAGCCTTTGCCTAACGAACAAGCTCGGCTTCCGCGACCGCTTCGACCTGGTCGAGGAACGGCTCCTCGGCCGTCTCGCCCAAGTCGTTAGGCTGCTCCGCCCGGCCCAGCTCCACCCAGAAGGTGCTCCCCTGCCCCAGCGTGCTTTCGACGCCGATTTCCCCATGCATCGCCTGCATCAGCCGGCGAGAAAGCGCGAGCCCGAGTCCCGTCCCCTCGATCCCGGACCGTTCCGCCCCGAGCCGATCGAACGGCGTGAAAACACGTGTGAGCATATCCGGCGCAATGCCGACGCCGGTGTCGCGAATCGCGATCCGGACGGTCTCTTCTTTTATCTGAAAAAGCATCCGCACCGAACCGCCGGTGGCGGTGTATTTCACTCCGTTGCCGAGCAGATTGAGCAGCACTTGCTTCAAACGCTGGGGATCGGCGAGCACGAGATGATCGATTTCCTCGGGCGCCGGAACGAAAAGCTCGACGCCACGTCGCGCCGCCAACGGCTCGATAATGCCGACCGCTTCCTCGACTGCGACGCGCACACTGACCGGCTCCAGGTCCAGCGTGAGCCGGTCGGACTCGATCCGGCTGATGTCGAGGACTTCGTTGATCAGGTCGAGCAAGTGCCGGCCCGCTGCGAGAATATGATTCAGATGGGGAAGCTGGTTGGAGCGCGGACTCTGGATCTCGAGCAACTGGCCAAATCCGAGGATCGCATTGAGCGGCGTCCGCAATTCGTGGCTCATCCGCGAGAGGAATTTGCTCTTCGCGCGGTTCGCTCCGTCGGCCGCTTCCTTCGCTTCGCGCAACGCCTTTTCGACGCGCTGTTGTTCCGTCACGTCATGCGCCACGCAGACGAGGATTTCCTCCTCGGCCGACCAGCTCGCCGACCACAGGACATCGACGATCGAGCCGTCCTTGCGCAGGCAGCGGTTGACGAAATCTCTCCGTTTCCCGAGCACCCGCGTGCCTTCCTCCGCTTCGCGCGACCAGGTCCGGTCTTCCGGATGCACCAGGACCAGATAAACGCGCCCGATCAATTCCTCCGGTTCATACCCCCAGAGATCGCGGCACGCGGCATTGGTGGAAAGAAAACGCCCCTGCCGATCAAGACTGCAGATCACGTCCTGCGAGTTATCCATGATCAACTGATTAGCCTGATGCGCCGACGCCAATTGCCGATTGGTTTTCTCGAGCGCGATCTCGCCCTGCTTGCGCAGCGAAATGTCGCGCGCCACCTGGAAGAGCGTGCCGTCGCTTTCCGACCAATACGCCGACCAGAGCACGTCGAGGACCGTCCCGTCTTTGTGCAGGTAGCGGTTTTCAAAATTCGTCACCGGATTCCCGGCCATGATCTCGAGGTTGGCGAGGCGGCTTTTCTCAAGATCGTCGGGATGCACCATCTCCGTGCAGCTCCGCCCGATCATCTCTTCCGGCGGGTAACCCCAGAGCGCTTCACACGCCGCGCTGACCGTCACGAAACGTCCCTCCGCGTCGTTCGTGCAGATGACGTCGCGCGAATTTCTCATGATCTGTTCGTTCGCGTGCTGGCTCGCTTCCAACGCGGCCGTGCGGCTCGCAGTGGCGCGCATTTCCTGCACGCTTCGGAGGCAACCCACACACAACAATATGTCCTCGAAGAGCACCCACACGCAGTGCTCGAGCGCTTTCCAGTTCGCTTCGAGCGAGCCGAAAAGCGCCACCGGCCAGAACACGCCGCGCACAAAATGATCGATCACCACGACCGCCGTCGCCGGAATCAGCACCCGCCAATCTCGGTAAAACGAAAGAATCACGAGCGAGCAAAAGACAAAAAAGTGCGTCTCTACCCGGTCGCCGCTGAGCGCGATGAGCAAGCTCGCGTGGATCATTTGCGAAGCGGCAATCGCGTAACGCGTCACGGCAGCGCCCGGCCGCCAGCGGACCAGCGCCACCGGTATCAGAGTGATTGCGCCGCCGAAAAAAAGCGCCCGCCAGACTGGTGCAGCACCCGCCAAATCCCCGGCGCGCCAGAGCCCCGAAGCCCCCACCAGCGCCACGATCACCAGCACGAGCCACTCGAGGAGCAGGACGCGCGCGAAAAACTGATCGGTCTCGCGAAAAACGGAATCCCACTGCTGCCGGAACAACCGTCCCGCCGGGTCGTCTACCGGTTCGCCGCGTCCAGGCAACGGCGTTGGCCTGACCGCGGCATTCATGGTTGGTCTTGGCGCAATCATCTTCGCGACGCAGGCTCTGCGCCGCCTTCTTTCAGCAGCACGTGTTCCATCGCGGCCGAAAAAATGGCCGCGATAGAATGCCGAGCCGCTAGGAGCGGAGCAGCGTCGCCGCGTGTTTCAGCGCCGACTCCGTTTTTCCGCCGAGCATCCGCGCGATCTCTTCCTGCCGCGCCTTCCCTTTTACTTCCCGCAACTCGGAGAAGGTGCGCCCGTGCGCGACCTCTTTCGTGACCACGAAATGCGTCGTCGCCGCTGCTGCCACCTGCGGCAGATGCGTAATGCAAAGCACCTGATGCTTCTCCGCCAGCGTCCGCATTTTTGCGCCGACCGCGTTCGCGATTTCCCCGCCGACGTTTGCGTCGATCTCGTCGAAAACGAGCAGCGGAATCGCATCCTGGCTCGCGAGCGCCCCCTTGATCGCGAGCATCACGCGCGAGATTTCCCCGCTCGAAGCCACCGTCCGCAGCGGCTTCAACGGCTCCCCCGGGTTCGGCGAAAAGAGCAGCTCGAGCGACTCCGTTCCGCTCAACTTCGGCTCGTCGTTAGGCGAAAGTTCCGCTTCAAATTCCGCCTGACGGAAGCCGAGATCGGCGAGATTTTTGCGGATGTTCTTCGCCAGTTTCGGCGCGGCCGCGGCTCGCAACTTCCTCAAGGCCGCCCCCGCCCGCTCCAGTTCCGCCCGCGCTTTTTCGATCTCCGCCGCGAGCCGCGCCAGCTCCGCGTCGCGGCCTTCGATTTTCTGCATTCGCGTTGCCGCGCGCGCGCCGAACTCGATTACCTCCGCGAGCGAGCCGCCATATTTTCGCTTCAGCGTTTCCAGCAAAGTGACCCGTTGTTCGAGCTGCGCGAGCTGCTCCGGATCGAGATCGAGCCGCTCCGCATAACGATCGAGCGTCCGCGCGATTTCGGTCAGCTCGATCACCGCGGCGGCGTGCGCCTCCGCACTGTCGGCGAGCGCAGGATCGATCTTCTCCAGCTCGCGCAGGAGCCGCTGCGTCTCCGCGAGCCGCTCCAAAACGGCGTCGTCTTCCTCGGAAAGCTGCCGCGAAATCGTCGTCGCCAGTTCGATCAACCGGCGGCTGTTGCTCGCCAGCCGGTAGCGCGCGTTCGTTTCCTCTTCCTCCTCCGGCTGAAGCTGCGCCGCGGTGATTTCGCTCACCTGATGCCGGAGCAAATCGAGCTCCTGCGCACGCGCCGATTCCGCGGTGCTCAGCTCCGTCTCCTCGGCCACGAGCACCTGCACCCGGCGATATACTTGCTGATAACTCGCGAGCGCTTCCCCGGCGTGCGCGAACCCGTCGAGCAACGCCAACTGCTGTTCCGGCACGAGGAGCGACTGGTGATCGTGCGGTCCGTGCAGATCCACGAGGCCGTCACCGATCGTCTTCAAAAAAGCGAGCGTCGCGGGCGAACCGTTGACGAACTGGCGGGTGCTGCCGCCTAACGAGAAGCTGCGTTTCAGGAGCAGCTCGCCGTCGCCCGGCTCAACCCCGCCTTCTTCGAGCCGCACCTGGAGTTGGGCAAAATCTTCCCCGCTAAATATCGCCTCCACCGTGCAGGCCTCGGCCCCGGTGCGAATGAGCGACTTATCCGCGCGTTCGCCTAACAAGAGCTTCAAGGCGCCGATGATGATCGACTTGCCGGCGCCGGTTTCGCCGGTGACGGCGGTGAAACCGGGCGCGAGTTCCCACTCCAGATCCTCCACGAGCGCGAGGTTCTTGATTCGGAGCAAACTGAGCTGCGGCACGGCGAGAAGTTGCGGTTGAGCCCGTCGGTTGGCGAGATGAAATTCCGCCCTGGCTCCCCTCCATGAAAATTCACGCTGGCCTCTCGCATCTCCCGAATTCGCTGCGGCTCTCGCCGGCACCGGTGGCCGCCGCTCTCCACGCGGAGAGTTCCGAAACGCTCGCCCCGCCGGCGCGCCGACCGGACGAATATCCCGCCGAAACGGCAGCGTTCGCGGCTCAGCTTTGCGCCCTGATTTATGCGCCGCTGGCAGAAGTGGAAACCACGCTCGCCCGCTCGCACGCCACCGAAATCCGCACGTGGGTATCGGGGCACACAGGCGGCCGCGTTTCTGCGCGACGGCCGCTGCTGGCTTGTCTTTCGCGGTTCCGACGTCGCGCCGGAGACCGAAATGTTCCGCGATTGGGGCCATGATATTTTGGCGCTGCCGGTCGGCTGGTGGCCGCGGCATCTTGGTTTCACGCTGGCCTGGAAGAAAATTCGCGCGGCCGTGCGCGTCTGGGCGCGGGAGCACTCCACGAGCGGCGGCCTGGTCGTGACCGGGCATTCGTTAGGCGGCGCCCTGGCTTTGCTGGCCGCGAACGAACTCGTGAAAAACCCCGGCCCAGCGCTGGAAGCCGTGATTACCTTCGGCTCGCCGCGCGTCGGCACCTGGCCGTGGACTGGGGCTTATCATCGGCGCAAAATCGGTCGCGACCATGAGCACGGCCCGCTCACTCTGCGCGACATCACCTGGCGCATTCGCAACCCCGGCGACATCGTTACTTATCTCCCCTTCCTCCTTTTTTCGCACTGCGGGAAGTTGATCGACCTCCAGTCCACGCCCGGTCCCATGCCGCGCTCGCCTTTTCTCCCTGATCCTGCGGGCTCGTCGTTAGGCTGGGCGGTTGGGAAAGCGCCTACCGGGCCGCGCGCACCAACGTCCCTTACAATCCGGTGGCTTTGCTCATCGACACGCTGATTTTCCTCGTCGAATCCGCGCCGAAACATTTCATCAGACTCTATGGCGAACACTTCTCATCGACGGATCTGTTGCTGCTCTTCCCGTCGAAGCCAATCGTTCGCCGGACGCCGCTCGATCGCTTTCTGCGCGTGCTCCAGTGCTTGATCGGGTTGGTCCTGATCGGTGTGCTCGCGGGGCTGGCCACATGGCTGGTTTGGCTCAATCCGCAGTTCACTTTCCTCTGGGCGACCCTCCTCGCGGCGAATATTTTTTATCAGTATAACAGCCTACGATGAGGGTTGAGGCGCAGGCGCGGAGGGAGGAAGCTCTCCCGCTTTGAAAGCCCCCGAGACCAGCCTGCAACTCACTTTCCTCGGCACCGGCACCTCGCAGGGCGTGCCGATGATTCGTTGCGCTTGCGCCGTCTGCCGCTCGGCGGATCCGCGCGATAACCGGACGCGCGCTTCGATTTATCTGGAGACGCCGGAGTGCAAATTCGTCGTCGATACCGGGACCGATTTCCGCACCCAGTGTCTGCGCGAAGACATCTGGGAAGTTGATGCAGTTATTTTCACGCATCCGCACACGGACCACATCATGGGCTTCGACGATCTCCGGCGTTTCGCCTCGCCACGTGGTGGGCGCATGCCGATCTATGCCTCGGCGGAAACGATGGCCGACCTCGAGCGCGTTTACGCGTTTGCCTTCCGGGCGACCTCGACTCCAATTGGTTATTTGAAACCGGAGCCGCATATTATTTGCGGTCCCTTTTCGTTAGGCAACACCGCCATCACCCCGCTGCCGGTGCCGCACGGCCGCTCCGAGACCTATGGCTATCTCTTCGCGCGCGAGGGCGTGAAATTGCTCGCCTATCTGAGCGATTGCAGCGCCGTCCCCGACGAGATCGCGCAGAAAATCGCGCGGGTGAAAGTGCTCGTGATCGATGCCCTCCGAGAGAAACCACACCCGACGCATCTCAGCGTCGCGCAGGCGCTGGAAGTGGCCGGGCGCGTCCAGCCGGGGCGCACGCTTTTCACCCACATCTGCCACGAGCTCGCGCAGAGCGCCGAGGCCGATCTCCCGCTTAACGTCGGTCTTGCCTACGACGGGCTGAAGTTGACCATCACGCCGTGAATAAGTGCCTCGGCGCCCTCCTCGTCCTGCTCTCGTTAGGCGCGTGCGCGCGGTCCGACGCGGCGGAGGATTTGGCGAAGGCGACGCTCGTCGTCTACAACCGCGCCGCGCCTGATTCCGCCGGTCTGGCGCGCTTCTACGCGAGCCGGCGGCAGATCCCGAACGATCACATCGTCGGGCTTGAGTGTTCGACCGAGGAAGAGATCAGCCGCGAGGAATACGACACCACGATCGCGCAGCCGCTCCGGAAAATTTTCTCGGACCGGCATTGGTGGGCAGAGCACAAGAACGATGCCGGCGAGACTGTTGTCGGCGGAAACCAAATCGACTTTGTCGCGCTGATTCGCGGGATGCCGCTGAAGACTCGCGCGACCGCGCTTTACCCGGGCGACGAGACCGCGAGCAGCACGGTCGGCTTTCCCAACAACGCTTCAGTCGATTCCGAGCTCGCCCTGCTCGGGCTTTTCTCGCGGCAGATCTCCGGGCCGACCGCGAACCCCTACTACCAAAGTTTCCGTCCGATCGCGGAATTAACTTCCTCACCGCTCATGCTCGTCGCGCGCCTCGACGGGCCGAGCGCCGCGATTGTGAAACGCATGATCAAGGATTCGATCACGGCAGAAAAGACCGGTCTCTGGGGACGCGCCTACGTCGACGGGGCGCACAATGTCGACAGCGGTCTAGCCACCGGCGACAAATGGCTCAAGACGGTCGTGAAAGACCTGCGCAGCGTCGGGATCCCGACGGTCTACGACGACAAGTCCGCGATCTTGCCGAGCGGCTTCCCGATGAACGACGCGTCGCTTTATTACGGTTGGTATGCCGGCGGCGTCTCGGGCGCGTTTTCCGACCCGGCTTTCAAGTTCGTGCCCGGCGCGATCGCGGTGCACATCCATTCCTTCAGCGCGAGCACGATCCGCCACGCCGATGCGAACTGGGTCGGGCCGCTCCTGAGCAAAGGCGCCGCGGCATCGTTAGGCAACGTCTACGAGCCGTATCTGGAAATGACCGCACACCTCGACATCCTGAATGATCGGCTGCTCCACGGTTTCACCCTCGCGGAGAGCGCCTGGATGGCGACGCGCGCCTTCTCGTGGATGACGGTCGTGGTCGGCGATCCGCTCTACCGGCCCTTTTTGTCGTGGCAGCGGCTGAACGAAAAGAAGAGCCCGCGCGGACGCAGCGACTGGGAGCAGTATCACGATTTCGCGCTGAAAAACGCGCGCGCCGATCCGGTCGATTACTTTAACCTCGCGCGCAAAACGGCATCGCGCGCCGAGAACGGCGCGATGATCGAAGACTTGGGCCTGATGAAAAAAGAAGCTGGCGAATTCGATGGCGCGCTCAGTTGTTTGCGGCAGGCGCGCACGATTTACAAAGGGCACGGCGATCTTCTGCGGGCCGCGCTCGAGCAGGCCGACACCCTCGTGGATGCGGGGAAAAAAGACGAGGCTTTCAGCTTCGTGAAAGGTCTCCTGCGCGACACCCCGGAGGGACCGGCGGCGGTGTTATTGCAGAAGGTGGCGAACGATATCTTTCCCCCGCCCCCGACTCCGACATCCAGTCCTTCCATCTCACCGCGCTAAGAGGGCGTCTAAAGTCGAGTCATCCCGAGCGGAGCCCGCGGCCGCGGGGCGGAGTCGAGGGATCCCGTGGCGAAACCTTTAAACTCCCTCCACGGGATTCCTCGACTGCGCTGCGCTGCGCTCGGAATGACCCAGCTTTTCGACGCCCTCTGAGGGCATTGGCTTGACGCACCAGGCGCGCTCCGGATAAAACGGCGGTTATGAACCGCTTACTGCTCGCTCTTCTTTTCGCCAGCGTCCTCATCGTTCCAGAAACCTCCCGCGCGGCGCCGCGCGCCACGGTCACAAGTTATGCGCCGGGCGCCACGCCGTTCATCAGCTTCGTGCAGGTAATGGTCGGCGATCTCACCACGCTCAAGTCTGCAGAGTTCAATATCCAACCGAAGACAGGCTCGGCGACCCGGCCGATCGACGTCCGTTACTCGCGCCAGTATTTGCAAAGACGGCATTACCTCGACAAAAGCCAGGGACTGCTGACCGTTCCGGTTTTCGGGCTTTACGCCGGGCGCAGTAACAGCGTTACCATCATCCTGACCTTTCGCGCCACGACCGATGTGGTCATTCCCCTGACCATCACGACCGCCGCCTACGACGAAGGTACTTATTCGCACCCGAGCGTGGTGCAGGCGCGGCTCCCCGGGACGACTCTAAGTTATGACTTCATCATGCTTAAGAGTTACGCCGATCCGACGACTCCGATCATCATCGACACCGACGGCGAGATTCGCTGGGTGGGAACCGCGGGCGTGAGCTCGCAGCCATCGGCCTTCTTCGATAATGCTTTCTATCTCACATCCGGCACCTCGCTCCTGCGGACTGAGCTAGATGGGACGACCACGACCGTGGCGGACTATAGCTCCATCGGAGTCACTGGCTTCCATCATAACATCGATCCGGGTAAGACGGGGATGATCCTGGACGTCGACACGACGACACAGATCGAGTCGGTGAACCTGGAAGTCGATAAGGCGGGCAAGGTTCTCAAGACCTGGAATCTCGCGGATATCATCAGCGCGGCCATGGTCGCGGGCGGCGATCAGCCGAGTCGTTTTGTGCACGCGCAGCCGATCGATTGGTTCCATAATAACGCCACGGCTTACCGAGCGTCGGATAACTCTCTCATCGTCTCCAGCCGCGAGAACTTCGTCATCGCGCTCGACTACGACTCCGGCGCGATCAAATGGATTCTGGGAGACCGGACCAAGCTCTGGTATCACTTTGCTTCGTTGCGCGCTTTTGCGCTCACCCTTGGCCCGGACACACTACCGCCCATCGGACAGCACGCCGTCTCGATGCCGGGCGATCATTTACTCCTCTTCGATGATGGCGCGCCGAGTAACTATCAGGTGCCGCCGGGCGAGACCCGGACCTACAGCGCGCCGCGGAAATACCAGCTCGACCTCGCGAGTTCCACCGCGACCGAGGTCTTCCATTATCTGCCGGACCCGAGCATTTACAGTCCCTTTTGTAGCAGCGTCTACGAGGACGCGCCGGATAACTACCTCATCGATTACACCCTTGGCGGGCCGTATATTTTTACCGGCATCGTCGGGCTGGACGCGCAGGGGAACAAGGCTTTCGATTACCGCTACACCGAGCTGGCCTTCTGCGGAACCGCCTGGAACGCCGCAATCCTGCACTGGGAAAACCTGCGGCTGAACTGAGGTTCTCTCTGATCTCAACAGTAGCTTCGGACGCTAATTGGGCGGCTAAAGAAGTCGTGTCATCCCGAGCGAAGCCGGAGGCGGAGTCGAGGGATCCCGTGGCGCATCCTTAACGCTTACTCCACGGGATTCCTCGACTCCGCTGCGCTCCGCTCGGAAAGACCCAGTTTTTTGGACGCTCTCGTAGATATTCAGGAGGCTACTCCCGTGCCTGCTGGAGGAAAGCGTCCGTTCACGCCGTAAACGGTTCACTCTGCGAACCGCGGGGGTAGAGATGAAGACCGAGCCAAGCCGTCGCCCCAGCGCCAAGCTAGCGCTTTTTTCCGGGAGCTTCGAGCCGGAAGATGGTCTCGCCATCCTTCATCATGTCGAGGCTATCGCGCGCAAGCGTTTCCAGATAAGTGGAATCGCTCTTCAGGAGCGCGATCTTTTTCGTGAGGCGCGCCAGGACCGCTTTGTTATCGGTGAGTTGCGTGTTCAGCTTTTCGTAAGCGGCGCGATCGCGCTGCAGCTGCCGGTACGGCGGGAGGAAGAAACTGACCATCAGCAGCCAAACCGCGAGCACCAGAAGGATGCGCAGGATCGCGTTCATCTGTTGCCAGATGGTGGCGTCGCGACGCTCGCGAAAACGGCCGTAGCCTGCGGTTTCCACTAGCGCATTTTACCGCCGAAGACGGCCTTGTCACCCAGTTCCTCGTTGATCCGGAGGAGCTGGTTATATTTCGCCACCCGATCGGTCCGGCAAAGCGAACCGGTCTTGATCTGGCCCGCGTTGGTCGCGACCGCGATGTCCGCGATCGTGGTGTCCTCGGTCTCGCCGGAGCGATGACTAATGACCGCGGTGTAGTTATTTTTCATCGCGAGGTCGATCGTCGCGAAGGTCTCGGTGAGGGTGCCGATCTGATTCACTTTCACGAGGATGGAATTAGCGACATCGCGCTCGATGCCTTTGCGCAGGAACTCGACGTTAGTCACGAAAAGATCGTCGCCGACGAGCTGCACTTTGTCGCCGATCCGGTCGGTTAAGTTCTTCCAGCCGTCCCAATCATCCTCCGCGCAGCCGTCCTCGATCGAGATAATCGGATATTTCTCGCAAAGCTCCGCGTAGTAATCGACCAGCTCGGATGCGCTCCGCTTCGAGCCATCGGATTTTTTGAAAACGTAAACTTCCTGCTCCTTGTCGTAGAACTCGGAGGAAGCGGGATCGAGCGCGATGAAGATTTGCTCGCCTAACGAGTAGCCGGCTTGCTCAACCGCCTCGGCGATCGCGGCCAGCGCGTCCTCGACCGAGTTGAGGTTCGGCGCGAAGCCGCCTTCGTCGCCGATCGCGGTGGAGAGTCCACGCTTCTTCAGGACCGCCTTGAGCGCGTGGAAGACTTCCGTGCCGTAACGGAGCGCCTCGGGAAAACTCGGCGCGCCTTTCGGCATGATCATGAATTCCTGGAAATCGATCGGCGCATCGGAATGCGCGCCGCCGTTGAGAATATTCATCATCGGCACCGGCAGGGTGACCGCGCCGGTTCCGCCGAGGTAGCGGAAAAGCGAAACCTTCTCGGCCGCGGCCGCAGCATGCGCGGTTGCGAGCGAGACGCCGAGCAAGGCATTCGCGCCGAACTTCTGTTTGTTGGGGGTGCCGTCGAGCTTGATGATTTCCTCGTCGATCTTCGACTGCTCGATCGCGTCGCAACCCAGCAAGACCGGCGCGATCGTGTCGTTCACCGCCGCGACCGCTTTGCTCACGCCCTTGCCGCCGAAACGGCTCTTGTCTCCATCGCGCAACTCCCACGCTTCGTGTTCGCCCGTGCTCGCGCCGCTCGGGACCGCCGCGCGACCGCAGGCGCCGCCTTCGAGATGAACGTCAACTTCGACCGTGGGATTGCCGCGCGAATCGAGAATTTCGCGCGCGTGAATTTTGCTGATTTTTGTCCCCGCCATTTCGTTAGGGACTTAGCCGCTATTGGCGCAGCACGCAAACCTCTTTCCACACGGACCCGGCCGCGCGGTAAGCGACAGAACTGGGAGGGCGACCGCTTCGGTTGCCCGGAATAGGAATCTGGGCAGGCGGGGCGCCCGCCCTACAATTTTCGCCTGTGACCTTTAAGTTCTCACCGGCGGATTGCGCCGACCATTCAGAATATTGCTCGACGCAACCATGTCACTGACGCGCCGCATTCTTCGCGCGCTGCCTGCGCCAGGCGGGCAAGCCGCCCCGCCCAGCGCGAGCGCGCCGAGGGAACCTTCCGCCAAGCCGCTCGTGGCGCCGGAAGTCCGCTCGCCGAGCATGATTGACTACCCTCGGTCGGCATAAAACGGAGCGACGCTCCCGACTGCAGAGGAAAAAGGGCATCCCGCCCTGCGGGCCAAAATCGTGGTTGATGATC
>JBBSUP010000089.1:0-14459 GCA_038234295.1 Chthoniobacterales bacterium | reverse complement strand
CGGAGAGGGGACGCAGAGACGTGCGATACGAGGGGAAAACAGGAGCAACGAGGGGGAAAGCGGCCCGCGACCGGGCGTGCGAGACTGGGCGGGCTGGGTTTCGGGTTAGGTTTCTCATTCTCTTCATACGATCGGTCTCCGGTTCGGCCTTACGGCTTATTCACAACTTGTTCACACCCGCGATTATCTCTCCCGCCGAGCGGCTTCAGACTAGGAATCGGAAGGGGGCGGAACAAGAAAAAATCGGAACTTTATTTTGCGAAACTGTTCAGAAAAATCTTGACGCTTATTGCGGTCTGGCAGTCCCAAATTTTTCCCGGGCGCGGTGATTTTTTGAAGCAGCAGTAATTCGTTAGGGAAGCGTGCTGCGCGCACGTTTCGGGCGCCCGGATCGGCCGGTTGGGAAACGGAAACCGGCGTCAAAAGCGTTCGCGTGCCGGTCGTTTTGCCTCAAGGTTTCCCCGAAGCAGCGATGACTCGACCCTGGAAAAATCTGCGCGGAGAGAATCTGGCGCTCGCGCTCTGCCTCGCGTTCGCGGTGGCGGCTTGTACCACTTCGCCGCCGTCGGCGCCGCAACCGTTCACACAAGTCGTCCTCGTTTGGTTGAAGAATCCGAGTTCGACGACCGACCGCGCGCAGCTCATCCGCGCGGCGCAGGCACTGCGCATGATGCCCGGGGTGGTGAAGGTCTCGACCGGACGCGCCGCGCCGCTCCCGCCGGCGGCGACCGATCGCAGCTACGATCTCGACGTGGTCGTGACCTTCCGCGATCGGGCCGCGTATGAGCGCTACCGGCGCGATCCGCGGCACGCTCGGGCGATGGAGCGTTTCCTGCGTCCGCTCGTGCAGCGCTACGAGATTTACGGCCAGGGGAATCGTTAGGCACGCGATGCGTTACTTCCTGCCGGCGCTGGTTGCCCTCCTGCTTTGGCCCGTTTTTTCCCGCGCGGCGGATGAGATTCCGCCGCCGTTTGGTTTTCGCTGGAACGATTCCGCGACGCGGGTCCGAAAGGTGTTAAAAGGCGCCAAGGCGAAGGTGGTGGCGAGCGACAAAAACGGCGAAGCGAACGTCTGGACGGTCGAGGGCCTGATTCATCCGGGTTTGAAGCGGACGCTCTTTACCTTCAAGGGCGACTCCCTGAAGCAGGTGGAGCTGCAATACGAGTATCCCGATTGGACGCTCGAGCATTACAACAGCCGGATGGGAGAGATTCGGCGTTACTTCGACGAGAAATATGGGATCGGCCGGCTCATCTCGCGGGCGCGGGACAACGACACGGAGGTGATCCAGACGCTCGTCGGATATCAGTGGGTGGTGGAAAAATCCGCGCTCGAGCTGTTCTATTTCTCCGCGCAGAAAGAGCCGAATGTGTATCGGAACATCACGGTGACGTATAAGGCGCTCTGACTCGGAGCGAGCTGAGCGGTGACAACCAAAAAGAGCGCGCCGCTGTAGACGCTTCGCTCTGCGAAGCGCGGGAGTAAACTCCGCCGCGGGAAAGAGCCGATCGGCGCAACCCCCGCGCGTCCCAGAGGGACGCGTCTACAGTTTCTAGAGCTCGTTCTCTTTTTTCAGCCGCTTCAGGCGGCTGCGGAGCGCGACCTTGGTCACCGCGCTCATGCGATCGATGAACAAGACGCCGTGCAAATGATCGACCTCGTGCTGTAAGGCGCGCGCGAGCAGGCCGGTCGCCTTGAGTTCCATGACCTCGCCCTCGAGCGTCTCCGCCCGGGCCGTCACCGTGAACGCGCGTGAGATATCCGCGGTGATCTCCGGGAAACTTAAACAACCCTCGAGCCCGATAAACGTCTCCGGACTCAGAGTAAGTTCCGGGTTCAAAAGCACGAGCGGCATCGAACTTTTCGCGTCCACTTCCTCGCCGTTCACCCGCAGCGTGCTCTCCTGGTCCTCGGCCGCGCCGACATCGATCACGGTGAGCTGCAACGCCTCCCCGATTTGTTGCGCAGCGAGACCGACGCCGTTCGCCTCGTGCATTGTTTCGAGCATGTTCGCGACGAGTTCGCGGATGCGCGCATCGATTCTCTCCACTCGTCTGCCTTTGGCGCGGAGCACCGGATGGCCATAGCGCACGATCGGCAGAATCATTTCCCGCCGCCCTGGGTGAAAGCCGGCAGGTTCTTCACCCCGGCGAGTTTGAGCGCGTCCATCACCTTGATAATGATGCCGAACGACGCCTTCTGGTCGGCCTTGAGCACGATCGAGCTGCGGCGTTCCGCGGGCAGATTGGTAACGGCCTCGCGGAGTTGGTCGACCGCGATAGTTTCGCCATCGAGCTTCAGGCCGTCGCTCGCGTCCACGCTCACGATCGCGTGTTCGAGTTCGGCTGGTTTCGCGCTCGCGGTTTTCGATTCCGGCAGGTTGATGTTCACCTCCGGCTGGTCCTTTTTGAAAGTCGTCGTGACGACAAAAAAGATGAGCAGGATCGTGAGAATATCGACGAGCGAGACGATGATGATCGCCGGGGCACGTCGTTTGCGAACGGCGAACTTCATCGGCCTAACGAAAAGCGTCGCAGCGCTGATCCGGTTGTTGGGCGGGCGCTCCGCCTGCCCCGATCCAAACGGGGCAACCGGAGGGTCGCCCTACAACGCGCCGAAAGAGGGCGAACATTTTCACACGAGCGGCTCGTGCGCCGGGACGGCCTCGCGGAGGGGCGCGGAGTCGTCGCGCTGGACGCGGCCGTAGTAGCATTTCGCGAGGAGATCGGCGACGAGCGACTCCATTTCCACCGCCATCACTTCCACTTTTTTCGAGAAATAGCTGAAAGCAATGAGGCTCGGGACCGCGATGCAGAGGCCGAAGATCGTTGTGTTTAGTGCTTCAGAGATGCCCAGCGCGATCCCCTTCGTATCGGTCCCGCCCGCGCTCAAGCCGATGTGCGCGAAGACGTGCACGAGCCCTGAAACCGTGCCGAGCAAACCGAGCAGCGGTGCGATCCCGGTGATGACCTCGAGCACGACGAGGCCGCGCTCGAGTCGGACCATTTCGTGACGCGCGCGGGTTTGCACTGCCTCGACATTTTCATTCCGCGGCCAGCGCAAATGCTGCAGCGCGACGAGCGAAATGCGCCCGAGCGCCGAGCTGTCGGTCTGCGCGATCCGCATGAGCCGCTCCGGACTCGCGCCGGGCACGAGGCGTTCGATCTCGCTCTCGAGCACGAGTGGCACGACCACGCGTTCCCGCAGCGCGATCGTCCGGAGCAGGATCACGGTCACGGCGATGATCGAGCAAAGGAGCAGCGGCCACATGAAAAGACCCCCGCGCGTGAGGAAGCCGAAGGCGCCGGCGACGGCGTCGGGTGAATCAACGAGCAGAAGTGGGATCATCGGTTTGCGAAAATCGTGAAGGATTCCTCCATTTTCAAGTGACCGTCCGGCAGAGTCGCCAGGAGATCCTCAGGAATCGGCGGGAATTTCGTCTCTTGGATGGAGCGGAGTGCGATGCTCGCAGACGCTTCCGAAGTCGTGTTTTCGATCATGCGCATGTTCCGCACGGTGCCGTCGGCGTTGATCTCAAAGGAGATGGCAGTGGTGCCGATGTTTGCGAGATCGGGGTGGACGTTAACGTAATAATACCAGCGCGAACCGATCGCGTCCTCGAGCTGCTTGCGATAACGGCCGAGCGGCGTGCCAACAGCGTTCACGGCCGAGCGGCCGCGATTGTTGATGCCGCCGCGGATGACGGTTTTCTGCTGGAGATCGCGATAGGCGGACGCCGGCGACGGCGGTGACTTCTGCGGTTCCGGCGTGGGGATGGGCGTCTCCGTCGGCGTCGGCACATCAGTCTTTTCCTCCTCGGAAGCAGGCGAAGGGATCGGCGTCGGGGTTTGAGTCAGGAGCGCGAGTTGATCGGTCTCCGGCTCGGGAGTTGGCGTCGGCGCGACCGTGGTCTCGGGGGTCGGCGAAGCTTTTGGCGGCGCGGCGGGTGCGGGGCTCGGCGGCGGCGCGGAGCCATCGCGAGCGAAAGATTGCTCGTGCTCCTCCAGGTTTGTGAACGGTCGCTCCTTGCCATCCTGCCCGGGGAGAAAATTCTTTTCCGTCGCGGCTTTTTCCGAAGCGGCGATCGAGTTCTCGTTCGCTTCAAAGGTCTTCTCGTCCGGCGCGCGCTCCGTGGCTCGCGCGGGATCGACGGTCGTGGTCATCGTGTTTTTCTCGACGAGCGGCGGCGGGGTCGGCGGCGGAGTTTCCCCGGCCAAATCCATCATCGTCATCGTCACGGGCGGCGCTTCTTCCTCGAGCGGCGCGAGGCGGCCGGCCTTGCTCGCGAACGCGGCCAGGGCGAGCCCGAGGAGCAGGTGCAGCACGACGGAGGCGAGCACCGCCCACCACACTTTTCGCCGATTCCGTATTGGTTCCATGAGTTCCGTCCGTCGCTGCGCGAGAATCGACCGGTCAAAGAGAGCGCGGGGCGTGCCGGTGCAAGCGATTTCCGGCGGGAAATTACTTCAGCCGCCCGGCGCTGACAACCGGCGTGGGGTCGTCTTGCGGGCGTGATGGAAGAGGTATTGCTGCGCGTAACCGCCGTGCGCGCCGAAATGTTTCGCGCTGAACTTTGCGAGCTCGCCCGGGCGAAACTTCCGCCGGCGCGGGAAATATTTCTCGCGCAGGACGCGTTCGACCCAGACGTCGATCGGGAAAGCCCGGAGCCGTTCGTAGGCGAAAAGCATCACGCAATTTGCGACTTTCGCGCCTACGCCGGGGAGCGCGCAGAGCGCCGCGCGCAGTTCGTCGTCGGGGAGATCGGCAAGTGCTTCGAGGTTCACCTCGCCGCGGGCGATGAGCTGCGCGGTCGCGAGGAGATTTTTCGCGCGATAACCGAGCGCGCAATTCCGGAGGTCGGTCTCGTGCAGGTCGGCGATCACGTCCGGCGTCGGGTAGCTGTAAACGTGGACGTTGCCTAACGAACGCCGCATCCCGAAACGCTCGCGCAGCGTCCGCGAGATCTGCCGGATGTGCGCGACTTGTTTCATCGAGGAGGTGATGAAGCTGGCGAGACATTCCCAGCGCGGCTGGCGGATAATCCGAAGCCCACGACAGAATTCGCAGGCGAGCTGCATCGCGGGATCTTCCGGCAACGAGGCACAGATTTCCGCAAGCGGATGATCGAGCGCGAAATAGCGGGCGATGACGTTCGCCGGGGCGCCGCGGAATTTTAGCGCTTCGCCCGTCTGCTCGACATAAACCGCCCGCTGATCAATCGCGCCGACGAACCCCTTGCCTAACGAGTCCCAGTGAAAGGTCTGTCCAGAGTCAAGCGTGAGCGCGAGATCGAAATCGGGCGCAGAAATTTCCATCGCGCAATATAGCGGCGCTACCCCGCTATCCCACCGCACTGTCATCCGAGCGGAGCGTGAGCGAAGTCGAGGGATCCCGCCGGGTTTCCGGGAAGCTCCGGTCGCAACGTTCGCCCATGCTGGAGCTTCCCAGCAGCGCCACGGGATCCTTCGACTCCTCCCGCTCTCGCGGGATCCGCTCAGGATGACCGCGAGATTCAACCCGTTCGTTAGGCCGGGCCGCGCGAAAACACTTTGCGCCTCCGGCTAATTCTGGCAGCTAACTCTCCGTGGACGCCCGCCTGCTCATCGACACTATCGTCCTGCTCGCCTATTTCTTCGGCATCGTCGCCCTCGGGCTTTGGGCCGGCCGGCGCAATAAAAACCTCCAGGACTTCTCGTTAGGCTCGCGCTCCATCCCGTGGTGGGCCGTGCTCGCTTCGATCGTCGCCGCCGAAACCAGCGCGGCGACTTTCCTCGGCACGCCCGCCGAGGGCTTCAAGACGCGCGCCTATTTCTACGGGCAACTCGTCATCGGCACGATCATCGCGCGCATCATCGTCGCGCTCACTTTCATCAAGCCCTACTACGATTACCGGGTCCAAAGCGTTTACGAATTCCTCACCGTCCGCTTCGGCACGATGACGAAAAATATGGCCAGCGGCATCTTCCTTTTCACCCGCGTGCTCGGCATCGGAGTCCGGCTTTACCTCGGCGGCGCGATCATGGTCGTGATCTGGCGCTACCTCTTCCCGACCACGCCGGTGACGCTAAACACTTACGTCTGGGGGATCATTTTCGTCACCGTGATCACGACGATTTACACCGCGGTCGGCGGGATCAAGGCGGTCGTTTGGACCGATCTCATCCAGGCGGCGCTCATGTTTAGCTCGGTCATTTTCGCGATCTTCCTCCTCGTTCGCAGCATCCCAGGCGGCCTCGAGACGGTCTCGAAAAACCTCGGTGGCTGGGATCACGTGAAAGTTTATCAGACCGGCTGGGACACGAGTCTGCCGTTTGGCCAGGCGCTGAAGGCGATGCTCGAGGAACCGTACACGCTCTTCGCCGCGTTCATCGCTTCGACGTTGCTGACCATGGCCACGCACGGGACCGATCAGGATATGGTCCAGCGGATGTTGACCGCGCCTAACTATCGCAAGTCGCAGCTCTCGCTCGTCCTCAGCGGTCTGATGGATTTGCCGATCGCCGCGTCGTTCCTGACCGTCGGGATTTTGCTCTCGGTTTTTTACGGCGTCGTTCCCGGGAAAACTCCGCCCACCGCCGATAACGAAATCTTCGGCTACTACATCGTGCACGAAATGCCGGTGGTCTTCCGCGGGCTCATCGTGGCTGGCGTTTTCGCGACCATGATGGGCTCGACCTCCGCCGCGCTGAACGCGCTCGCGACCAGTTTCACGAAGGATTTTTATTTCCCCTACATCAATCCGAGCGCAACCGATCGGCAGGCGATTCGCGCCGCGCGGATTGCGACTGCGGTCTTCGGTGTGCTCATGATCATCGTCGCGGCAATGGCGGCGAATGCCGTGTTGCAGGACGCGAAGTTAACCATCATTCCGATCGCGATCGGGATTCTCGGTTACACCTACGGCGCGCTGCTCGCGGTCTTTTTGCTCGGCATGCTCACCCGCAGCCGCGGCCGCGACGGGGTGAATGTGCTCGCCATGATCGCCGGCATCATTTCGGTGCTCGTACTCTGCAAAATCTCGCTGCCGGCGTTCGATTGGAGCGCACTTTTCCACGGTACGTTTCATCACGCGCAATGGAATTTCGGCTGGTTCATGCCCGAGTGGTGGCCAACGATTTCCTGGCCGTGGTTCGTCTTTGTCGGATGCGTTGTGACTTTCGCAATCAGCGTTCTCTTTCCCACGCCTCCGAGCCAGATCGCGGCCGCGGAGGAACACGTTCGCGCGCAGGCTTTGAAGGAATAAACCGTGATGCCTCCACTCGTCATCCCGAGCGAAGCGCAGCGAAGCCGAGGGATCCCGTGGAGCTTCGTAAAAGCGTCTGCACAGAGCTGCGTGAAGGCGGAGACGCATCACACCCACGGCAAAATCGTCCTCCAGGTCGCTGACGAATCGCCGCGATGACCGAGGCTGCGACGCCGGTGCCGATCCCGATGCGCAACCTCGCGCGCCGGGTTTTCCTTTCATTCCTGCTGACGTTCTTGGCCGCGCGCGTGCTCGTGATTCTCATCATGACGCGCCGCATTCCCGATCTCTTCCTGCATCGGCACGGGACGCACGTGCACCACCTGAATTACGGGATTTTCATTCTCTCCGCGGTCGGCGCGCTCCTCGTTTTCGTGACGGAGCCTTCGGACAAATTGCGCAAGTTCTGCGCGCTCCTTTACGGCTTTGCGATGGCGCTCACCTTCGACGAATTCGGGATGTGGTTTCACCTTGGAGGGAGCTACTGGCAGCGCGGCAGCTTCGACGCCATCATCGTGCTCTTGAGCGTCTTCGGCTGGATCGCGTTCCTGCCGAAATGGGAGCGCATGCGCTCGAGCCATCTCGTGACGATCGCGATCACTGCGATCGCCGTGATCGCGTTTTACGCGCTCCTCTTTTCTTCCGCGAAAAAGATCGGCGCGCGCTTCGGTCCGCGGCTCGAGGACATCGAGGAAACCGGACCCCAGTGAGTCCGCCAAAAGGAATTAAAGGCCACAAATCTGGAGGGCGGAGCTCCTGCGACGCCGTGGGAGAGCGGCCTGCTCGGATGACGCGCCGAAATAACGCTCGCGGATTCGCGGAGCTCATCCCTCCAACCAGCCTTGGCGGGTCGACTCTTCTTACCGTTCCTGCGAGAGGACGAACTGGTTGCCTTCGCTGTCCTTGAATTTCGCGTAGGTGCCCCACGGCTGCTTCTCCGGCGGGCCGTCGAACTCGACGCCGCGGCCGCGCAGTTCCGTGTAGGTCGCGTCGATATCGTCGCAAGCGTAGGACATATTCATGAACGCGCCGATGCGCGCCTCATCGCCCGGCGGGGTGAAAAGCACGACGCGCGTCTCGGCTTTCGGGATCCGCAGCTCGATCCAACGCTGCTTCTCGTCGAACGGCTGATCGGTGATGATCGTGAACCCGAGCTGGTCGGTATAAAAATCGAGCGCCCGGTTCTGGTCGGCGACAGGGATGCTGATGAACTTGATTTGTTTGATCATGATGCGGAGCGTACTTTCGGTCGCGCAGGGCCGTCCAGCGAGGAGAGTCGTTAGGCGAGGAAAGTGCTGTCCGTTTATCGGTATAGCGGATTGAATTAGGAAAGCAGGAAAACAGGAAAAGGGAGATGTCAGAGAGGAAATGTTGCGCGCCGGGACGGCTGGCCAGAGCCGCAAGCGGCGCCTTTTCTCGGAGGCCACGCATTCGACCTGACTTTTATCCCACCGAGTGCCGTCGCATCGCGTGTAGACAACCCGAGCGGGCACCCCGCGAGTTTCAAATTAGATCGTCAGCCGCAGACGCCTGTAGACGCTTCGCTCTGCTAAGCGCGGGCGTCGGCGTCGATAGGCTGGCGACATCCCCCTCGCGTCGCCCAGAGGGCGACGTCTACAGTTGATTTGTCCTCGTCAACAGCAGACGCCGGCGAGATCCCTCGCTCCGCTCGGGCTGACAAGCTCGGAGGCGTAAAACGCTTCCACGTGTTCCGGCAGTTTTCCTGCTTTCCTCTTTTCCTGATTCAAACTCTTTTTCCTGATGCCGCGCTTTCGCGAAGCCATCCCGGTTGACGACTACGTTCTCGACGTTCTCATGCGCGACATTGTCGGGCACGATCGCCAGCCGGCCGCTTATCTCGTCTATCTGTATCTCTACGGGCTCGCGGCGCGGCGGCGCTGGAAACCGATCGTAGCGAGTCTGCGCACGATCGCGGAAGCAACCGGTCTCTCGAAAAGTGCGGTGCAAACTGCGCTTGAACTTTTGCGCCGGCGCGAGTTGATCGCGAGCGTGAGCGCGCACGCCACTGCGGTACCGGAGCACCGGGTCCTGCGCCTCTGGCGGGACAGTTAATTTTACCACCGCACTGTGAACGCCCCTGCCGAATTCCAAAAACTGCTCGCGCAACCCGAGCCGATCCTCGCGCTCGCGCCGATGCAGGACGTGACGGACTTGCCGTTCATGCGGCTGATCAGCGGCTACGGGAACGCCGATGTTTACTTCACGGAATACTTCCGCGTGCTGCCCGATTCGCGGCTCGATCGCAACATCCTCGCGTCGATCACCGAGAACCCGACAGGCCGGCCGGTGATCGCGCAGATGATCGGCAACGACATCTCCGCGCTCGTCCGGGCCGCGCGCGAGCTCGAGCAACATCCGGTCGCCGCGATCGACCTGAATCTCGGTTGTCCGGTGCCGGTGGTGTATCGGAAATGCGCGGGTGGCGGACTGCTCCGCGAGCCGGAGCGGATCGACGAAATTCTCGGCGCCTTGCGCGCGGCGATCACGATTCCGTTTACAGTGAAAACGCGGATCGGTTTCGATGACGTTGCCGTATTCGATCAACTCCTGCCGATCTTCGCGCGACACTCGCTCGACCTGCTCACGATCCACGCGCGGACGGTGAAGGAGATGTATCGAAGCGTGCCGCGCTATGAATTCATCACGCGCGCGGTCGCAGAGTTGCCGTGCCCTGTGCTGGCTAATGGGAACGTGTATTCCGCGGCGAAGGCTTCGGAAGTCATTTCTGAAACCGGCGCGCGCGGACTCATGATCGGCCGCGGGGTGATTCGGAATCCGTGGCTCTTTCGGCAGATCCGCGAGCACCGGCGCGGCGAGCCGGTTTTTCAGCCGACTGGTCGCGATGTCCTCGCCTACATTCATGCGCTTTGGGAAGCGGTGAGCGCGCCGGAAGTGCGCGAGCTCGCGCAGGTGCATCACATGAAGAAGTATCTCAACTTTATCGGCCTCGGCGTGGAGCCGACGGGTGCGTTCCTGCACAAGATCCGCCGCACCACGACGCGCGCCGATTTCTTCGCGCACTGCCGGGAGTTTCTCGAACACGATGAGCCGATGTCGCTCGAGCCGTTCGCGGTTCCGCTCGCGCCTAACGACGTCATGGCCGGCGCGACGCGGTGAAAGGCGAGACAGGATGAACAGGATTTTGCAGGATTGGGGAGGCGACCGGACCGGTTTTCTTCATCCTGCAAAATCCTGTTCATCCTGTCTCAAAAATGATGGCAACGTCGCTTCAACGACGCTCCGCGGGATCCCTCGACTTCGCTGCGCTCCGCTCGGGATGACGGCTATTTACAGCGCTCTCCCTTTCTCCTTAGCTTCTTCGCCGATGACCGCGACCGCCGAACCCGAAGACGCTGCGCCGCTGACGGGCGAAGAACACACGCCTGATTTTTTCGGGCATCCGCGCGGGCTTTGGTATCTGGCGTTCACCGAGGCTTGGGAGCGCTTTTCCTATTACGGCATGCAGGCGCTGCTCGTGCTCTACATGGTGAAGTATCTCCTGCTCCCGGGGCACATCGAGCACGTCGCCGCGTTTGCGACTTTCCAGAAATTTTATGGCGGGTTGAGCGGGCAGGCGCTCGCTTCGGCGATCTTCGGCACCTACACCGCGAGCGTTTATCTCACGCCGATCTTTGGCGGGTTCCTCGCCGATCGCCTGCTCGGCCGGCGGCGGACGGTTCTGCTCGGCGCGCTGACGATGGCGGCCGGTCATTTCCTGATGGCGTTTGAAGGCGCGTTCCTGTTTGCGCTGCTCTGTCTTGTGATCGGCTGCGGGATGTTCAAAGGGAACATCGCGAGCCAGGTCGGGTCGCTGTATAAGCCGGCGGATCTGCGCCGCGCGGACGCGTTTCAGATTTACTATCTCGGCATCAATGCCGGGGTGATCGCGTCGCCGCTAATCGTCGGGACGCTCGGGGAAGTTTATGGCTGGCACTACGGCTTCGCCGCGGCCGGCGTGGGCATGCTGCTCGCCATCGGCATCTACCTCTCCGGGCAGAAATATCTGCGCGCGGTTGTAGCCGGGGGCGGTGAACCCGGCCGAAACGTTGACTTGCAGAATGCCGGGGTCACCGCCCCCGGCTACAACGCGCCGCCGCGCGCGAAACTTACCGGGCGCGACTGGCGCGCGGTGATCGCGCTCATTCTGCTCATTCCCGTGCTCGCGGTGGCGATCGTGCCCAACAATCAAATTTTCAACGCCTACCTCGTCTGGGGCGATCGGCAGTTTGACCTCATCTTCATGGGAAAAAAACTGCCGACGACTTGGCTGATCACGCTCGATGCGATCGTGAGCGTGAGCTTCCTCGCGATCGTGGCGCTCTTTTACCGCTGGTATGGGAAGCGCTGGCGCGAACCGGATGAAGTGACCAAGCTCATCATCGGCTCGGTCTTTTCCATCGGCGGAACGCTTTGCCTGTTTCTCGCCGCCGCGACCCAGGCGCCGGGGCAAAAGATCGGACTTTTCTGGCCGGTCTGTTTCCACATCGTGAACAGCATCGGCTTCGCGCATCTCCTCCCGGTCAGCCTCGCGCTCTTCGCGAAATACGCGCCGAAAGCGATCAATGCCACGATCATTGGCCTCTATTATCTCGCGTTCTTTTTCGCCAACAGCCTCGTCGGCTGGGTCGGCGGCTTTTACCAGACGATGCCGACCACGACCTTCTGGCTGATGCACGCCGGCTTCGCCGTGGGTTCGGGTTTGTGTTTCGTAATTTTCAAGCTGGTCGTCAGCCGCCACCTCTCCGTGGAGGAGTGATACGCGTGTCAGGCGGCGAACATCCATTCCACGGCCGCTTCCACGTGAATCTGCGTGGTGTCGAGCACGGGCAAACCGGCCGCGGTCGGCTCGCGCAGGATGAGCGACAGCTCGGTGCCGCCGAGGATTAAGCCATCGACGCCATCGCGTTGCTGCATCGCCGCCGCGATCGCGACAAGGCGCGCGTGTGTTTCCTCACGGATGGTGCCGTAAAACAATTCGCTCATGTATTTCTCGTGGATGAACTCCTGTTCCTCCGCGGTGGGCACGGCGATGGCGAGCCCGTGGCGAACGAACGTCTCCGGGTAGAGCGGTGCCTGCATGGTGAAGCGCGTCCCGAAAAGCGCCAGCCGCTGGAGACCCGCGCGCTTGGCCGCTCCCGCGGTCGCTTCCACGATGCTGAGCATCGGAATCCGCGAACGCTTTTGCACGGCATCGAAAACGAGATGCGGCGTGTTCGCGGCGATGAGGGCGAAATCAGCGCCCGCGCGGGCCAGGCGCTCGATCTCGTCGACGAGGAAATCGGTCAGCGGCACGAGCTCGTCGGCGGTAAACCAATCGATCACCTTTTTGTTATCGATGCTGTTGAGGAGCAGCGCCGGGGCGCGGCCTTCCGGATCGCGCGCGCGATAAACGGCGATAAGACGCCGATAATATTCGACCGTCGATTCCGGTCCCGTCCCGCCAAGGATGCCGAGCATTTTCATCGCGCGCAGCCTACGCCGAATTCGATTTGGGCGCCGGGGCGCGGGATCGATTGCTCATGACCACGGAGAAGTTCCTGAATCCAAATCGGCTCCGGCAAGCATCTCAATCTTGAAATCCATGAACACGATTACCACCCGACCTCTATTGACCCTGAAGCTCGCGACTCTTGCCGCGCTCGCCTTTCTCCTGGTGCTCCAAAGCATCTGATTCGTCCGGCTCGCGCTGGCGGCAACGCCCGGTGAATAGGCCGCGGCAGCGACGGCCACAATGTCGTTCTGAGGACCGATAAGATTCCGGCTGAATCGAATTAGAATTTACCGGCACGCGCTGCCGACAGCACGACACGCAACTGGATCGACGCGGGACGCCGACCGGTTGACCTTTTTCGCGCTGATCCGCAGTTCGCATCTACTGAAATGAACCGGATCGTCATCGGGTAGCGGTAGAACTTCCCTTCGCTCGCCTGGACCGCGGCGATGATGACGAAGACGTTCAGGATCCAGAGGATGACGAGATCTGGAAATTGAGCGCTTCCTTGCTGTGCGCGTCGATCTCGGACGAGTCGCCGCGCTTGACCACCCAGACGATGAGCGGCCCGAGGATATGCCCAGAGAAACGCAGGAAGACGCCGAGCAACGCGCTCGCACGACAAAGCGCGGCCCCGGCGCGCACCTTGGTGAAGGCGGCCGCGGAGTGGCAGCGGTTTTGGTTAGGTCGTTCCATCGTGCCTTGGCAACTCAATCTTGAGCGCTCTCGAGGTCTGCTTTTCTGCTGGTCTCCGCAACGCGGGTGGCCCGGATTCGATCCACCTTGATCGGGTCCGGTAGTGACGAGGCGATGCCGCGCTCGATGAGCGGCTTCAGCGCCTGAAGCTGGTATACGCTTAAAGCATGGTTGCCGTTGAGGTCGATCGTGATTCTGACTCGGATACTGTTCATACCCTTATCGCGCGACGGCTTCGCCGTGCGCGTACCAGGCGCGCGACACACGCGCCCGCGAGAGACCGTTTGGTTTTGTGAGCGGCCGACGAAGGCCGCGTAGCTCTAAATCTGCGTTTTGATCAGTCTCGGGGCGCTGAGAGTTGCTGCCAAGACGGCGCGTCTGCGGACGTCGAAAGCCCGGGAATCCCGAGCCTGCGCCAGCCCGGGCGATAGCTCGTCTTATTGAATAAACCGGATCGTCATCGGGTAGCGATAGAACTTGCCGTCGCTCGCCTGCACGGACGCGATGATAACGAAGATGGCGTTGAGCACCCAGAGGATCGCGAGAAAGACGAAGCCGACCAGGATCAGGCAGAAGACCGCGGCGACGGCTTCGTAGATGAGCATCGAGATTTGAAAGTTGAGCGCTTCCTTGCCGTGCGCGTCGATCTCGGGCGAGTCGTTGCGTTTCACCAGCCAGACCACGAGCGGCCCGAGGATATGACCGGGAAAATGCAGAAACACGCCGAGCAAAGCGCTGGCGTGACAGAGCGCGGTCCAGGTGCGGACGTTAGTGAGCGCGGGAGCGCTGGCCGGCGGCGGAGTTGGGTAGGTAGTTTCCATGGTTCTACTGAATGGATGTAGTAGACGGCGGATTTGGATTCAAAAAAATTCGTGAATCCAAAATAGGTGCACCGCGCATCCCAATCGTGAAAGCCATGAACACGATCACGACCCGACCCTTGTTAAACCTGAAGCTCTTAATCCTCGCCGCGCTCGCGCTGATGCTGCTGCTCCAGAGCGTTTGAT
>JBBSUP010000088.1:0-15067 GCA_038234295.1 Chthoniobacterales bacterium | reverse complement strand
TTACGCGGGTGCGCTCTACACGGTCGGCAAGGATGGCGGCACCGCCCGCCGGCTGACCAGCGGCCCGGGTTACAGCTCGTTCCCGCGCTTTTCCGCTGATGGGAAACAACTCGCGTTCACCTCGCACTATGACGGCAACACCGAGGTCTACGTGATGCCCGGCGAAGGCGGCGCGCCGAAGCGCCTGACCACGACTGCGACGCTCGGGCGCGATGATGTGTCTGATCGCATGGGGCCGAATAACCTCGTCATGACCTGGGAAAACACCCAGCCGGTGGTGGTCTTTCGTTCTCGCAAAAAGTCCTACAACTCATTTAACGGCGAGCTTTACACCGTCGGTTTGGACGCCGAACTACCGAAGCAGCTGCCATTACCTCGCGGGGGCTTCGCTTCCTTCTCACCGGATGACTCGAAGATGGCATTTAACCGGATCTTTCGCGAGTTCCGCACCTGGAAACATTATCGCGGCGGCATGGCAGACGATGTCTGGATTTACGACTTCAAGACCAACCAGACGACGAACCTAACGAACGACCCGAGCCAGGACATCTGCCCGATGTGGGGCCCGGATAACCGGATCTATTTCATCTCGGACCGCGATAACCGGATGAACCTTTTTTCCATCGGCCTCGATGGGAAAGAGATCAAGCAACTGACCCAGTTTAAGGATTTCGACATCAAGTTTCCTTCCATCGGCAAGGACGCCATCGTCTTCGAGCAGGCCGGATATATCTGGCGGTACGACCTCGCCAGCGGAAAAGCGACGCCGCTGCCGATCGAGATAAAAGAGGACTTCGATAGCGGCCGCGCCGCCTTTGTCGACGCGGGCAAACATATCGAGTCAGTCAGTCCCGCCCCGGATGGTGAGCGCGTAGTGGTGGTGGCCCGGGGTGATCTCTTTTCCGTGCCGGCAAAACACGGGACGCCGCGCGACCTGACCAAAACTTCGAACGCGCACGAGCGCGATGCGACTTGGTCACCGGATGGGAAGTGGATCGCCTATAACTCTGACGTCACCGGCGAGAACGAGCTTTATGTTTGTTCGCAGGATGGCAAGGGGCAGCCCCAGCAGCTCACGAGCAAGGCCGATACTTACTTCTATCAACCGATCTGGTCGCGAGATAGCAAGAAGGTGCTCTGGAGCGATCGCTTGCAGCGTCTGCGTTATGTCGATGTCGCGAGCAAGGCGGTGACTGAAGTCGCGCAAGATAAGATTGGCGAGTTCGGTTCTTATGACTGGTCGCCGGACAGCCAGTGGATCGCCTATTCGCAGCCAGAAGAGAACAACTTCGAGAAAGTCTATCTTTACTCGCTCGCGAGCAAGACAGCTACGGCGGTCACGAGTGACTGGTATAACGCGGGGCGCGTCGCCTTCAGCGACGACGGGAAATACCTCCTTCTCTCCTCGAGCCGGGATTTTCGGCCCACTTTTGGCGACCAGGAGTTCCAGAATGTCTACATCGATATGCAGCGGCCTTATCTCGTTACTTTGGCTAAAGAGACCGAGTCACCCCTGGGACCAAAGAGCGACGAAGTCGGCAAGGGAGAGAAGAAGGACAAGAGCGGCGATGAGAAGAAGGGCGACGGGAAAGACGCGAAGAAGCCGGTCACGGTAAAGGTCGATCTTGACGGTATTCCAAATCGGCTCGTCGGACTCGATGTAGCCGCGGCTGACTACCGCGGCCTGCGGCTCGTCGACGGTCGCGTGTTTTATCTCCGGCACAGCATTGCCGATGATGAAGCAGCGGCGGGCGGAGGCGAGGAGGGTCCGGAGGAGCAAAAGTTTCATCTTTGCTCCTATAGCCTGGAGGATCGCAAGGAGACGGTGCTCGGCGATGTGGGGAACTATGAGATCACGGCCGACGGCAAGAAGATGCTGGTCAAAGTCGACAAGGACTACGCCATCATCGACCTGCCGAAAGATAAGATCGAAACCAAGGATCATGTCTTGAAGCTCGAAGCCCTGGACATGCAGCTCGATCGCCAAGCTGAGTGGAAACAAATCTATTGGGAAGCGTGGCGCCAGATGCGCGATTTTTTCTACTCGCCGACGATGAACGGTGTCGATTGGAAGGCGATGGGCGATAAGTATGCGGCGCTGCTGCCGTCAGTGAATCATCGGAACGACCTTACTTATTTGCTGGGCGAGCTGATTGGCGAGTTGAACAACGGACACACCTATGTCGCGGGTGGGGAGCGACCGAAGACTGAGCGCATCCCGCTCGGATTGCTCGGCGCGGAGCTTTCGCGCGATCCGGCGTCCAAGGCTTACAAGATTGATCGGATCCTGCCGGGCGAGAATTGGTCGAGCGAAACCCGCTCACCTTTGACTGAGATCGGCGTGAACGTGAAACCCGGCGATTACATCCTTGCCGTCAACGGCACTCCTGTTTCGAGCGTACCGAATATCTACGACACCTTGATCGGCACCGCCGGCAAGCAGGTCATCCTGCGGATTAACTCTACCCCCACAGAGACCGGCGCACGAGATGTGACGGTGGTTCCGACCGCGGACGAGGCGCCGCTTTACTACCTCGCGTGGGTCCAAAAGAACATCGCGGAAGTGGCGAAGAAAACGAATGGCCAAGTCGGCTACGTTCATATCCCGGATATGGGGCAGCCGGGCTTAAACGAGTTTACGAAGCTTTACTTTCCCCAGCTTCACAAGAAGGCGCTCATCGTCGATGTGCGCGGGAACGGCGGCGGGTTCGTTTCCCCGCTGGTCATCGAGCGGCTGCGGCGCGCTCTGGTGATGGTAGAGATCGCCCGAAACGGCACCCCGCAGGCGAACCCGCCGCAGACTTTTCTCGGACCAATGGTCGCGCTCTGCGATGAGTTCTCTGCCTCTGACGGCGATATCTTTCCTTACCGCTTCAAGAGTCTCGGGCTCGGTAAGTTAATCGGGAAAAGGACCTGGGGCGGTGTGATCGGGATTCGGAATCCTCTTCCGCTGGCCGATGGTGGACAATTTTTCCGACCGGAGTTCGCGCCTTATGCGAAAGACGGCAAGACTTGGGTGATCGAGGGTCATGGCGTCGAGCCAGACATCGTGGTGGATAATGATCCGGCGAAGGAATTCCGGGGCGAAGATCAGCAGCTTGATCGTGCCATCCAGGAGATCCAAATTGATCTCAAGACTAAAGGTTACGAGCTGCCACCGGTGCCTCCTTACCCGAATAGAAATCCAGCCAAGGATAGCTAGCCGGTCCTAGAGGATGTTTAAGAAACCCGCAACCTGGAGGAGCTCCTGCGAAGCCGGGAGAGGGCGTCTTAAAACTCGAGTCATCCCGAGCGGAGCCCCGCGGCTGCGGGGCGGAGTCGAGGGATCCCGTGGCGAAACCTTAAAGCTCACTCCACGGGATTCCTCGACTGCGCTGCGCTCCGCTCGGAATGACACGAGTTTTTAGACGCCATTTAAAGAGCACTGTGAGCTCACGGAAACCTCGATGATTCACGTCCTTGATACGCTCCAACTCGGGCGGCCGGGAATCATCGCGGCGACCGCGCTGGAAACGACGGACGGGATTGCGCTCTTCGACACCGGACCGGAATCGACTTTCGAGAATATCACCGCCGGGTTGGCAGCGACAGGCGCATCGCCCGAGGACGTGCGCCATGTTTTTCTAAGTCATATCCATTTGGATCACGCGGGAGCTGCGTGGCGTTTTGCCGAGCTCGGGGCGACCGTCTACGTGCATCCGCGCGGTGCACCCCATCTCGCCGATCCGCGGAAGCTGGTGGAGTCGGCGACCCGAATTTTCGGCGATGACATGGAGAAGCTCTGGGGCCACGTCGCGCCAGTCCCGCCAGATCGTCTCCGGATTCTGGAGGATCGTGAGGTAGTTAATTTGGGCGGTCTCGAGATCCGCGCCTTCGCGACGCCGGGCCACGCGTCGCACCATCACGTCTACCAATGGGATGATAACGTCTTCGGCGGTGATGTGGCCGGTGTGCGACTGGGCGGCGGTCCGCCGATTCCGCCTTTTGTTCCCCCTGAGTTCGACGTGGATGCCTGGCGAGGCTCGCTCGCGGTCATTCGTGGCTTCGATGCCGCTAAGCTTTACCTGCCCCACTTCGGTCTGGCGGCTGGTTCGGTGGCGGATCATCTCGACGCGCTCGACGAGCGTGTTGTGCGCTGGTCGGAATGGTTTCGCGGACGCGCGTTGGCGGGGGACAGCGCGGAACTTCTGACCCGCGTCTTCGCAGACTACGAGGCGCAAGACCTGCAGACGGGTGGCGCGACTTTCGCGCAAGTGGCCGATTACGAAGCGGCCGATCCGAGCTACATGGCGGTCACGGCCGCTCAACGCTACTGGCAGAAGCGCTTCCTCGCTGCACCGCCCGCCCGCTAGCGGGCGGGCGTCCGCGCGCAACGGGCGCCCTATCGGCTGGAGGGGGAGCAGCGGGAAAGGGCGCCGTTGCGGGGTTGTCAGGTCATCTTGGGAGTTGTGCCATGGTACCTGGAGAAAAGCGGGGGCACCTCTCTCCAACCTTTCCATGTTCGAAAAACGCGCGGCGTTGCAAAAAAACTTTACCGAAGCGGAAGAAACTCGCGGCAGCCTAGTAGACCGTGACCGGTTCGGGACCGGCGAGGATTGCCTGAAAGCGCGGGTCGTTGCGCAGCGGATCCCATTGCCAGCGCAGGCGAAGCTCGGCCAGCGACATGCTCGCCTCATAAAACGACACGCAACCAGGCCGCCGCAAGAGTGAGGTGACCATCGCGATCGCCTGGTCCTTGTCGCCGACGCGGGCGTGGATCAAAGCCAGATTGCACAAGCGCTCCGGCCCATCGTAAGCGTCGGCACTCGCCGGCTGCAGTTGCACGGCGCGCTCCCCCTCGCGGATCGCGTCTGCCTTGCGCCCCATGTAGGCGTAGAGCAGCCCCAGTCGCGAGTGCCGAAGCGAGTCTTCCGGATGCGCGCGGGACTCCGCCTCCATCGGCGGGCGCGCGGTTTCAAAATCCTTCAGCGCCTGAACTTTGTCGCCCTGGGCGAGGCTGATACAGGCTTCAAAATAGCTTTTGGGCAGAGGCCCGGCGAACACCGAGGGCAAGGTTTCATGAGGAAATTTATCGATCGCTTCGTGCGCTTTCTGAAAATCGCGCGCGAGCATCGCCGCATCCCAGCGTACCCAGGTGACGTCCCCCTCCGGATCGCCAAAATCGGTGTAATCCTCGAAGACCTTCGTGATCGGCCCCAAATCGCCTTTTGCCCAGATGCTGCGATAGGCGGTTTCAACGCGCACTTGCGGAAGTGTCGGGGCTAATTGAATCAGGCGCTGGGCGAACCGATCCGCCGCCGGCCAGTCGCGCAGCAGCGTCGCGGTCGAGAAGAGCTCCTCGGCCACGGAGAAATTGTGTGGATCGAGGGCCGCGACGTTTTCCAGACCAGCCAGAGCCTGCTTCCACTGTCCCCGGCGCCGTTGGATATAGGCGATGAAGCTGATCGGCTCCGGATCGTTCGGAAGCAGGCGACGCGCGATCTCCAATTCCGGCAGGGCCCGGCCGAAATTGCGCTCGATCCGGTAGTAACAAAAGGCCAGCGCCAGATGAGCCTCGCCGAGACCCGGTTGCAGCCGGAGCGCCTGCCGCGCTTCCGCGAAGGCGTCGCGCTTCAGCTCCTGCCGGGGTCCACGAAATCGATAAAGCAATCCCAGCGTCGAGGAGAGCCGCGCGTGCGCGAGGGCGAATTTCGGATCGAGCGCGAGGGCTTGGAGGTAAAGCGCTTGGGCCGCCTCGTAATCCGAAATTTGGAAGACCGGCGAGGCTTCAAACTTTAGGCCGCGCAGGTAGAGCAGGTAGGCGTCGGTTTTTGTGGTTGGTTTATCGTGCAGATCCTCCCGTTCCTGCGGCGTAAGTGTGGCGTCGAGTGCATCCACAATCGCCGCGGCTAATTCTCCCTGCAGGGCGACGGAATCTTTCAGAGTCCGGTCATAGCGTTCCGCCCACAAGACCTCGCCAGTCGGTGCATCGAGGAGAGAGACCTGGACGGAAACAAGATCGCCCGTCCGCTGGACGCTGCCCTGCAGGAGATGTCGTACCCCCAGAGTCCGTCCGATTGCCGGCAGGTCGCGTCCGACATCGGCGGAGAAATCGGATGCGCTCTTTCGGCCGACGACTTTCAGGTCGCGGATTTTTACCAGGCTCGCCAGAAGATCGCCTTCCAAGCCTTCGGCGAAAAAGGCGTTATTGGGGTCGGGACTCAGGTTCTTGAAAGGCAGAACGGCGATCGACTTATCATCGAGGCGAACGTTGGGCGCGAAGAAATAGGCCGCGAGCCCGAGCAACGCCGCCGCGAGGGCGATCGCGGCGAATGCGGCGAACGCGCGGCGTTTCCGCCGGACGCCGAAGAAGCGAGCCGAGGGCGACACCGCGGCCTCATTCAACTGTGCATGGCAACGTCTCAGGTCCTCGCTGAGCTCCACGCCAGACTGGGGACGATCGCTGGGCTCCGTCGCCAGCATCTTCTCGAGCAGGCGAATCAGGGGTGGCGGAACCTTTCGCTCGATCAATTGATCGACGGGCGGCACCCGCTCCGCTCGATCTTCCGGCCGGAATGGCACCTTCCCCGTGAGCGCATACCAAAGCGTGCAGCCTAACGAATAAATATCCGACCGGAGATCGAGCCGGCCTCCTTCCAGCTGCTCCGGACTGGCAAACTCCGGCGTCCCGAGAAAGCGTGAACCGGTGGCCCCAGCACTCGCCTCGTCCGCCGTCGCGGCCTGGGCCAACCCGAAGTCGATCACTTTCACCCAAGTCTCGCCGGCATTCTTCGGACCGTCGCTGGGATCCGTGAGAATCATGATGTTCGCGGGTTTCAAATCGCGATGGACCAGGCCCGATTTCTCCGCGGCGAGCAGCGCCCGCGCGACCTGGAGACCGATTTCCACGGCCGCGAACGGCCGGAGCGGACCCCGCCGTCGGAGAGACTCCTCGAGCGTTTCTCCTTCCACGAATTCCATCGCGAAAAAGCAATCGCCCGCTCCAGTTTCCGCTTCGCCATCCGCTGCCCCGGTGCCGGGGAGCAGATTGACGACGCCAAAATGAAAAACGCTCGCGACGTTCGGATGCCGGAGCTGCGCCGCCGCCTGCGCTTCGCGCAAAAAGCGCGCGGGCGCGTCCGGCAATGCCGAAAAACGGCCGTTGAGCACTTTCAACGCAACGTGCATCTGCAGGTTCACGTCGATCGCCTTGTAGGTGACTCCCATGGCGCCGCGTCCCAGCTCCCAGGGCGAACCATCTTCCCGCAGCAGGACCCGGTAATGCTGATAGGAATGCGTGCCGAAATCCGCCGGAGAAATCGCCGCCTCCGCGTGATCGGGTTCCATCCCGGCCCGGAGGAGACAATGCACGCAGCCAAGCTCATCCTGCCGGCCGGACAAAGGCGCGCCGCATTGCTCACAGCGCAGGACTTCCGGCATCTTCAAAGCGCTCTGCGACCACCGGCCGCGCCTAGGCCGAGGCGATCAGGATCCGGCAGAGATAGCGCAGCTCGCTCTCGACCTCGTGATCGGTCGGCACCGTGCGCGCGACTTCCGCCCGGAGCAGCGTGCGATAGCTGGCGCGCAGCCGGAAAAGATGGCTCCGCAAAGTCTCGAGCGGAACCCCCAGGCGCGCCGCCGCCGCTTCATGGGTGGGCAAGCCGACGCCGCCGCAGAGGAACGGTCGCAACACTTCGAAGACACGCGCCTTTTGCCCAGCGGCGTATTCAGCTTTCAAAGCGGTCATCGCCTGCTCAACCAGGGTCGCGGCCCAATCGCATTCGAAGGCCCGCTGTTCATCGTGCGGCGCATCGATCAGCAACGCGTCGTAGCCATTCTTCTCGAAGGTATCGAGCCGGTTTTCATCGATCACGACCGATTCGCAGCCGCCGCCCCGCTTTTGCCGATGCCGGTGCGCGTCGGCCGCCCCAAGGTAGCGCTTCAGCAGGTGGAGCAGGAAAGTGCGAAACTGACCCTTCTCCCGCTGCGGGGTTTTGTAAGCCTCCTTCTCCAGCAGGTAGACGAAAAATCCCTGGGTCAGATCCTGCGCGTCGGCGCGATTATAGCCGCGATAGCGCACGAACCGGTAGAGCGGCGGCCAGTAATCCTCGCAGAGCTGGGCGAGCAACTCGCGGGCGCGCTCCGGCGCCACTTCCCGCTTCTCGGCGGCAAGATCGCGCAACACACTCCAGTGCGTGGTCATGAACGCACCGGCGCGAGTGGGAAAAATGCCGGCGCACGTCTTCAAAGCGGCGATCAGAGTAGCGGTCTGCCAGATGGAGCGCAAGAACTCGCGTGCAATTGGAAACGTCTGCAGTCTTCCTGCTCCCGGCCGCCAACGGACGGACTCGCCGTGGCGAGCTCCCGATCCTGCTCCCGGCACCTGCGTTGCAGGAACGAGCAACATCATGCCGGAGCAAATCCTCTTCACCGGTCGTCCGGCAAGCCCATTCCCCTCCGCACGCACGAACCATTGATATGGCTAAATGTGAAGTCTGCGGAAATGACTATGCGAAATCATTTGAAGTAATCATGGAAGGCGAGAAGCACATCTTTGACAGCTTCGAGTGTGCGATCCACGCGCTAGCGCCGCGCTGCGCCCATTGCGGCTGCCGCGTCATCGGCCACGACGTGCAGGAAGGCGAGCGCATTTTCTGCTGCGCCCACTGCGCCCGCGCCGATGGCGGCACACGTCTCAAGGATCACGTCCCGGGATAACCCGGGCCGACCGCGCCCGCTTCCCCCGCTATTTCTTTCCGCGGCGCGCTTTATCGCTCCGGCTCGTCTCCAGGTCGAAGCTGACTTTCGCGTTCACGCGGTAATTGGCGATCCTGCCGTTCTCGACCACCGCCTGGAATTCTTTGATGTAGACCGAGCGGACATTGCGCAACGTCTCACTCGCTTCCTCTACGGCAGCTTGCGCGGCGTCCTCCCAGCTTTTCTCCGACTGCGCGAGCAGCTCGATCACTTTTAGTACTTTAGCCATGGTAATTTTTCCTGGTTGATGTGTCCCTTAGGTTCGGTCGTCGCTGCCGCATCGGGTGCAATCAGTTCTAAATTCCTCGTCCTCGAGAGATCGATCACGAGCACGAGCACGAAGTTTGGGAGGCGGAGGCCGGGGATTGAAATCGAGAGCGAATTCGTTAGATTGTGGCCTCCAAAAAAGGGGGCGTACTGGTTTCGACTGAAGGTTTGAAGCGCAGACGGCATGTCGAGGATGGTTCGTTGGCCTCGTTAAAATCCGAACCAAAAAAAATAAATGCAGATCACCAAGATCTCGCTCTCGCGGCTTAATTGACTGCGATGTTCGGAGCTGGACGCCTGCTACGGCGCCGAACATGGACAGCAGGCTAATCGGACGGCGGAGTGACCGCGCCGGACGGTGAAGGAATTTCGTGGACGCTCGGGAGACGCCAGTGTGCCGGTGCAACGGCGGCTCCTTAAACATCATCGCCGGCTAAACATGTAGAAGTTCGCGGGGACAGCTTTTAGGACAGGGGTTCAACTCCCCTCGCCTCCACTTTCCTGCGCCTTCCCGGCGGCGCTCGAAGTCGCTACTCGCGGATCCAGCGCTCGGCTTCCGCGAGCTCGCTCGTGTCGAAATATCTCACCAGCTCCGGCGCGAACACTCCGCCGATCTTCGTCATCCACTTCTGCCACGCCTTCTCCCCGACCAGCGCAGCGCGCTCGACGCTGTCCCGGTGTTTCATCTCGAAACGAAGATCGTCCCAGGCCGCGCCGAGCTCCCAGCCGTGGAAATCTTCCATCACCAGGAGCAGCCGCAGCGCGCCCTGGCTGGCGATCACGCGCTGCCACGCGGGGATCAACTTATCGTAATCTTCCTGCGTCAATTTCCCGCTCACGCGGACGTGGCTGACCTGGCCCTCTTCCGAAACGATCTCGTGCATTGCAGAAGGAAATCGGACGCTACAGCCCCATCAGTTCCCGAATATATTTCACCGGCGGACTGCCGAAGCTGAGCGCGGTGTCGTTAAACTTCTTCACATCGAATTCCTTGCCCGCGTTTGCCTGCGCGCGTGTCCGCAGATCGAGCCACTCGCTCACGCCGATGAAATAGGTCGAGAGCTGCGAGGAAGAAATTCGCGCGCGTTTCCACTTCGCGACGGCCTCGCCTTCCTGCTGGAAACCTTCCTTCTCCATCAGGTCGATCGCTTCTTTCTCGGTCATTTTTCCGGCGTGGATTTTCTGGTCGATGATCGCGTTCACGATCACGCGGAGACGCATTTTCAGCTGCTCCATTTTCACCTCCGGACCGCCGAAACCTTCCTCGGCCATCTTCTGTTCCATGTAGACCGCCCAGCCCTCGATCATGCTCCCGCTCTGGAACATCGCGCGGACCAGCGTCGGCGCCTTGAACTGGTTCGAATGCACGAGCTGCAAATAATGGCCGGGCATCGCTTCGTGCACGGTCAGGTCGTGCACCATGTAGTTGTTATACTCGCGAAAGAACGACTCCCTCCGCGCCTCCGACCAGTTCTTCGGCGTCGGCTCGATCGCGAAAAAGGTCTTCGCGTTTTTCTCCAGCGGCCCCGGCGAATCGCAGTAGGCAATGCCCGCGCCGCGCTTGAACTCCGGCATCACGATCACGTCGAGCGGCTCCTCCGGCACGGTCACAAAATCCTTCCGCCTCACGAATGCGGTCGCTTCGCCGACGGCCTTTTTCGAATAATCGACAATCGTGTCGTTGTCGGGATGCCGCTTGGCCAGTTGATCGAGCACTGAGGTGGTGACGAACCGCTGGTCGGTGAAAGTCGCGGGGTCGGCGTTCGGGACGAATTTTTTGTAAAGCGGGAGCGCGGTCTCGTAGAGCGCGGCCTGGGTCGCCTTCAGGTCGGCCTCGGCGCGCGTCATCACTTCTTCCATCGGCATGTCGGAGGCGAGGGCGAAGTGGAGTTTCTGGCGGAACAATTTCGCGCCGAGCCGGAAGTCGCCGGTCGAGCGCGGGAGGAGATCTTTTTCCAGCCAGATCTTGTAATCAGCGAGCGCCGCCGCGGTTTTTTCCTGGAGCGGCGCGAGCTCTTTTTTCAACTCCGGCGCCTGGTCGAGCAACGGCGCGAGCCCATCTTTTACGAGCGAGATCGCGCCCTGCGTCTGGTCGATCGCGACCTGGGTATTGATCTCCGCCGGGTGTTGCAGGTTTGCCTTCGCCTGCACGATCACGGCCGGGATCGCTTCCATGCGCGAGCGCAGGTTTTCGATTCGCTCTTTCGCCGGCGCGAAGTCGCGCGCGACGAGCAGGTAGAGACTGTTCGCGAGGCTTTCGTTGTAAATCAGAGGGTCCGATTCCCACTCTTTCAATTCGTTCAGCCGGAAGAGTTGGTAATCGATCGCGTCCTTCAGGATCTGCGCGTCGACCTTGTTCGGGCCGGTCAATTTCTCGCGATCGATCTTCGCGAGCTTCGCCTGGGAATCCTGCGCGGCGGCGCGCGCCTTCGCGAAGGCGTCGGGGGAGTAGTCGGTCAGCTTGCTGTCGAAACGATGATCGCCGAGCGCCGTCGCCCACTCGGGAGAGTGCTCGAGCGTCTGCTCGATGTAGGCCTTCGCGGTGGTCTCGAATTGCTCGTCCGCCGGAGTTGCGTGGGCGGTGAGCGGAAGGAGGAAGGAGGCGAGAGCAAAAAGCGCGGAAAGTTTCATAAGAGAATAAACTGGCGCGAGAGAGGCCCAAAGGCGAGCGGCGCTTCGTTTGGCGGGTTTCCCCTTCAGCTGAGAGGGCGGCTAAAACCTGGGTCATCCCGAGCGGAGCCCCGCGGCTGCGGGGCGGAGTCGAGGGATCCCGTGGCGAAACCTTTAAGCTCACTCCACGGGATTCCTCGCCTGCTCCCGCGGCTGCGGGATCCGCTCGGAATGACCGAGTTTTTAGCGGCCGTCTTAGCGTCGATACGGAAACCGGATCCCAGCTTGTTTGGCCGGGAAGACTTTCGTGTTCCGCGAGACGAGCAGGCAATTTTCCGCAACCGCCGATCCCCAGATGATGGCGTCAGGCAGTTTGAGTCGAGGCTGGCGGCGCAACCTCACCGCCTCCTCCGCGACTTCGCTGCTCAGAGGCAGAATGCGAAATTGCTCCAGAAAGCCGCGCCGGGCTTTCTCGTCTTCGGGGGTCTGTGCCCCGACCATCAGTTCCATCCAGGAGATGATGCTCGCGCAACGTTCCCGATAGCGCATTAACTCCGCGCCCGCGGCGGGGAAGCCGTCGAGGAAGTCGAGCAAGACGTCGCTATCGAAAACGGCTTTCACGCGGAGAACTCAAGCGCGTCGCGTCCATTCGCGGCGGACCCGCGCGAGATGGGCGGAGATGTTGCCGCGGGTCTTGGAGGCACCGAAATAGGAATGCAGGCCGGCGTTGGAACCGTCTTGCAGCCACTGCGCGAGCGCCCGCCTGATCGCTTCTGCCCGGGAGATTTTTTCCTTCCGGCAGACGAGAGCCAATTTCTTTACCTGCTCCGCCGGCAGATCCACGATCGTGCGCATGTGATATCGTGTGACGATATCATTCCGGAGTCAATCCAAGCGAGGTCGAAGGCGCGCTTCCGCGAGCGCGGCTTGTTTTTTGCCTAACGAGAAGCTGAGCACGCACCAGAGCGCCGCGACCGGCGCGGCGACGAAGGAGATTCCGGTGAGCCCGAGCCCGAGCCAGGTGAGGAGCGGATAAGACCAGGCGCCGATCTGGTCGCCGAAGCGGTAAACGAAGGTGTCGATGAAGCTCTTCGCTTTGTATTTATCCTCCCGCCGCAGGACCGTGAAGAGGACTTCGCGCGCGGGGCGGGTGACGGCGAAATTCCCGGCGCGCCGGAGCACCTGAAACGCGGCGAGCAACCCGAGGGTCGGGAGGAATCCCATCCCCAGAAAACCGACCACGCTGAGCGCCGGGAGGAGCGCGAGGGTGAAAGCGACGCCGCACCATTTCAGCAGGCGCCCGGTGAGGAGAAGCTGGCCGAGGATGGTGAGCGAATTCACCGCGAGATCGAGCTGCGCGAAAAAGGCAGTGCGCGCCACGCGGTCGGCGACCTGGTGCTGGGCGATATCGGCTTGCTGGAAGTAGACAACGGTACTGCAGATCGCGTGCAGGAACATGAAGGCACAGATGCCGAGCAGGTAGGGCGAGCGCGCGACGTGCGCGATGCCGCTGAGAATCCCGCCGCCGCTGATCGCTTTCTCGGCTTCGCGTCCCTCGTTTGTAGGGCGGGCGCTCCGCCTGCCGCTCTCTCGATCCTCGGCCACCGGCGCGGTCGCCCTCCAATTTTCTGCGGCGGGCGCGGCCGGGAAGAATTTCACGCACCAGGGCGCGAGCTCGAGCAGCGCCGCCGCGACGAGGAGCAAATTGGGCGTGCCGAGCGTGCGCACGAGCGTCGCGGTCGCGAGCGGTCCCGCGATTGCGCCTAACGAACCGCCGACGCTGATGAAAGCGAAGAGCCGCTTCGCCTGCTCGGAGTCGAAGACATCGGTCATGAACGCCCAGAAAAGCGTCACCACGAAGAGATTGAAGACGCTCACCCAGACGAAAAAGGCGCGCCCGACCCAGAGCTGTTGGCCGGGTGCGAGGGTGCGCATGAGGACGTAAAAGATGACGAGATTAAGAATGAAGAAGCGGTAGGCGAGCGGGAGAAAGCGGCGCCGCGAACGGCCGGCGACGAGGGCGGAAAAGGCCGCGTTCGCGAGCAGCATGACCACGAGGGTGCCGGTGTACATCCAAGGTAGCTTTTCCACTCCGCCGGCCGCGCCGATCTCGTCGCGGATCGGGCGGATGACGTAGTAGCTGCCGAGGACGACGAAGTTAAAAGCGCAGGCGAGGAGGAGCGCGCGGACTTCGCGAGGCCGCACGTCCACCGCTTTGGCGAGCCAGGAGCGCGCGAGATTCATCCCGTGCTTAAGGAAGCTATTTTTCCTGCGCGTGCCACGCCTTGAGCACTTCGGCTTCGCGCTCTTGGCTGAGCCCGGTTTTGAGTTTTTCCTGGCGCGCTTTCGGCTGGCTCTTGAACCAGGCGAGGGTGTCGCGCGCCGTTTCCGCGAGGGGGCGGAAGGTCAGCCCGTGCGCGACCGCGCGGGCGTTGCTGATCGCGCCGGTGCCGCCGTCCTCGCTCGCGGGCGGGATCCAGACCGGCATGTCCGACCAGGGCGAGACCTTGTGTTCCTCGAGAAATTTCGCCGGCACCCAGGTGAACTTCGCGCCCGTCGCGTCGAGCGCGGTTCTGATGCCGTTGAGCATTTCTCCCATCGTGAGGCGACGGTCGGGGCCGGTGGCGTTGAAGGTGCCGGTCGTGCCTTGCTCGGCCATGCGGATGGTCCAGTCCGCGAGGTCGCGCGCGTCGATGATCTGCACCGGATCGGCCGGGTCGCCGGGCGCGAGGACTTCGCCGCCGCGATCGATCCGCACCGGCCAATAAGTGAACCGGTCGCTCTCGTCCCCGGGACCGACGATCAACCCCGGGCGAATGATGAGCGCCTTCCCGGGGAACCATTTTTCCACCTCCTTCTCGGAGAGCGCCTTGAGCGGCCCGTAGAGGACGAAATGCGACGTGACCACGCTGTCGTGCGTTTCTTTCATCGCGTCGGCGCCGGTGTACTTCGCGACCGGCGCGGTCTCGTCGACGCCGGGCTTGGAGACGCTGGCATAGACGGAAATCGTCGAGATGAAGATGTAGCGCCCGACGTTTCCCTGCAGAACCTCCGCAGCATCGTGGACCCATTTCGGGAGCATCGTCGGGTTGTCGATGACGACGTCCCACTGGCGATTTTTTAATGCATCAAGCTGGCCGTTGCGGTCGCCCACGAGTTGTTCGACACCGGCCGGCAGCTCGCCCGGATGCGTTTTTCCGCGATTGAAAACGGTGACCTTGTGCCCGCGCGCGAGGGCATACCGGACCTCGAACGGCCCAATGAATCCGGTCCCGCCAAGGATTAAAATCCGGAGCGACTTAGGGGCCTTCGCCGCCTCCGGGTGGTCAGCCGCGAAGACGCTCGCGGCAAGGGTGGAAAGGGTGAGGGACACGAGAAGAGCGGTGCGCAGACGAGCTTGAGCGAGCATGGTGAAAGAAGTTGAGCCGAACAGCCGCAAACAGCTTAGCAGCGG
>JBBSUP010000087.1:0-15180 GCA_038234295.1 Chthoniobacterales bacterium | reverse complement strand
GGCGGTGCGCCACTGGGCGCCCACGCGTGGATCGGGAAGCTTATGGAGCAGATCCGACAGGGCGTGGCGATAGCTTCGGAAAGGGGGCCGTTCTTCCGCCGCGACAGGCTGGAGGTCGGCCGCAAACTGCGGCAGCTCCGCATGCGGCAACCCGGTGCGTTTGTGATGCACGCCATGAAACGGCTCATGGAGTAACGAGAACGAGACGAGCCGGCCGGCCCAGCCCTCCGCGACAATGCTGCGGGTGGAGCTGTTGACCGTGTTCCCGTCGAGGCCGACGTGCTCGATGTATTTGCGCCAGCTTTGCAGGTTCGCGGCGATGATCGCCGGCGCCAGATACATCCAAAGGAAATAGCGCCCGACCTGGAAGTAGGCGACCGCGACGAGGATGGCGATCCAGACGACGGCGATCGCGATCATCTCTGTCCAGATCCGCCGGCGCACTTTTTTTTGCCGAATCGGCGAACCCTTACGCAAAAAAGTGCGCTGAAACAAAAACGGCGTGAAGAGGAGGCCGGCGCTGAGCTCAAGGAACGCAGCGAGCACCCGTTTCCAGCGCGGCATGTGTGTCAGAACGAACGGCCAAAGCTCTTCGTCGCGCTCCGTCCCGAGATTTGCATGATGCGTCTGATGCGCGGCGCGATAGAGGCTGAAGCTCATGAAACTGAGGATGCCGAGGAAGACACCGTTCACTTCGTTGAAGCGGCGGTTGCGCCGAAGCAGGCCGTGGGACGCTTCATGAAATCCAACGAGCGAGCCGTGCATGAGATGGCTAATGAGCAGGACCAACGCCGCTACCCACCACATGGAAGCGCGTTGATACAGGACCGCGGCGAGCGCGATCTCGCTGGCGAGAAAGAGGATAGTAACCACCTGGTAAGCCGAACGGCTGACCCAATGCGGTTCCTCGATTGATTCTGATGAAGTTCTCATAATTTGCTCACGCAGCCCTCCAAAGGGGCAGCGGCGTGGCTTACCGGGGAGCGGCAAACGCTGGCCAGTACGGCCTGGTACAGGTCACCCAGCTTCCGGATATCGGCAATGCCAAACAGGTCCCGCCGAAAGAGCCAGGCGACCTCCAGTCCGTCGCCGTCTTCATTAATTTCGCAGCCGAGATCGAACCGGGCCGTGCCAGTCGAGCGAATCCGCAGTTGGAGCGACAGACTCGGCACCGCCGCATCGGCCGCGGGATGGTTTTGGAGCGCGAAACGGACCTCGAAAACAGGATTGCGCCCCGGCGAAACTGGTTCGCCCAAGGCCCGCACGAGTTCGACAAAAGGCATGGCGTGGGCGAAGGAATCAACCGTCTCCTGATGCACGGTGTGCAGCGTGTCGGAAAAATTTCGACCGTGCTCGACCTGACCGCGGAGCGGCACCACCCCAGCAAAGGAACCCATCGTCTCGCGGACGGCCTGCCGACTCCGATTCGCCACCGGCGTCCCGACGAGAATGTCGTCTTCGCCGGTCCATTCGGAGAGCGCGATCTGGAAGGCCGCGAGGAGCGTGCTGAAAAGAGTCGCGCCATTTTGGCGGGCCAGTTCCCGCACTGCCCGGCCGAGATCAGGCGGAACGAGCGAGACCCAGCGTTCCCGCTCTCCTGCCGTTACCCCGGGTTCGGCCGGCGAATTCCAGAGCCGGCGAGTCCCGGCGAGATTGGATTTCCAGAAGGTGGCGCGGTGTTCCAATTCCGCAGGTTGCCAGAAAGCCCGTTCGGCCGCGCCCCACTGCGAGTAGGAAAGCGGCACCGGACGATGACCATTGGAGCCGCCTCGCATCCATTCGATGTAAGCGGCGACCAGATCTTGAAAGAAAACGCCTAACGACCAGCCGTCGGCAATCGCATGATGAATCGCAAAGACGAGCACGTGGTCGCCTGTGCCGCGCCGGAACATCTCCACGCGATAGAGCGGACCGCGCAACAGATCAAAGGGTCGACGGAAAACTTCCCGCGCCAGTTCCTCGATCGCTTCCGGCCCGCGCTGACCGGCCGGAAGCTCGCGGAATCCAAAGGCCGGTTTGCCCGTGCTCCGAATCATCTGCATCGACCGTTCCTTCCCCGGAAGAAACGAGAGCCGAAAGACCTCATGCCGGTCCACCACTTTTTGCAACGCCGCCTCGGCGCCCTCCGGCGTCAGAGCACCCCGTGCATGGATGGTGGTGCAAATGTGGTTGGAGACATCCGTCACCGGCAGCGGCGCGGCCTCCCAGAGTTCACGCTGCGGAAAGGTCAGGGGCTCGAGGCGCGCTTCGCCACTCGCCAGCCACTCTTTTAAACGCGCACGTTTGTCTTCGGACATGACGCGTCGTTAGGCGCGCACTTCCGGCGCATCAGTTTCAACTTCTACCTCATCGCCGAGCAGCCGGTCGATGTCTTCGTCGGAGAGCGCTTCCAGATCCACGGCTTCCTCCGCCGTGGCCTCTACCGGTGGTTCAGGCGCGGGGGCATTGGCTTCCGCGGTTCCGCCCAGGTACTCGGCGATCAAAGTCGCAATCTGACCGATGGTGCGAGCGCGCATCAGGCTCGCTGGCGGCAGGGCCACCCCGATGGCGGATTCAAGCGAGTTTTCAATCTCGACGGCCATGAGCGAATCGAGCCCGAGATCGGTCAACGGCTGATCGGCGCGCAGGCTCTCCGGTTTCACCCGCAGGACGGAACCGACGACATCGCGCACGGCCTCGCCGATGATGCCCTCGCGTGCTTCGGGCGCGGCGCTCTCGATCTTGAGCGCCCAGTTATTTTTCGCGCCGCCGGTTTCGGCGCCGTCGGCGCCCGCGACGATGACGTTCTCCAGCAGAGGCGAATCTTGAAGGCCGCGGAATGATTTCTCCCATTTCGACCAGTCCACCCGCAAGCCCATCGCCTGCGCGGCGCCGGCGGAGAGGAAAGCCTCCAGCAGCATGATCAACTCGTCGGGAGTGAGGGGCGCCAAACCGAGACGGGAGAGATATTCCGCGACGCGCTCGTTGCGCGCCACGTAGCCCTCGCCGCCCAGTGCGCCCCAGTTGATCGCGAGTGCAGGCAACCCGAGCGCGTGGCGATGATGCGCCAGCGCATCGAGAAACGCATTGGCCGCCGCGTAGTTGCCCTGGGCCGGACTGCCGAAAACGCTCGAGACGCTCGAGAACAGGACGAAGCAATCGAGGTCCAGGCCGAGCGTGCCTTCGTGCAGCAGCCAGGCGCCTTGCGCTTTCGGCGCCAGCACGGCGCGCATCCGTTCGCGGGTGAGCGAAGCGAGCGGCGCGTCGTCGATCACCATCGCAAGGTGGAACACGCCCTTGAGCGGATGACCGGCTGCCGCAATCTCCGCGAGCAAGCGCTGCACATCCTGCGGCGACCCGACATCGGCCGGCACGACCTGCGCGTCCACGCCGCGTGCGCGCAACTTGGTGAGAAATTCTTCCGCCTCGGGTGTCGCGCCCCCGCTTCGACCGGCCAGCACGAGATGACGCGCGCCGCGATCGGCCAGCCATTGGGCCAATACTTTGCCGAAGCCGCCGAACGCGCCCGTGATCAGGTAAGCGCCGTCCGGCTTCACCTCGAAACCCGGTGCCAGCGGTTCGCCGCGTCGGGCGACAAACGGTTCCGGAAACGCGACCACCACTTTGCCGGTATGTTTCCCCTGCGCCATCCAACGGAAAGCCGCATCCAGACGGCAGGCCGGGAACGCCCGGAATTGTAGCGGACGCAACGCGCGTTGCTCGACCAAGTCGGAGATTGTTCCCAGCAGCCGGCTGGTCTGCTCTTCGTCACCGGTAAAGATCGCGTCCATCGCCACGACATGGAACGACGCGTTCTTGCGCATCGGCCAGAGCGGAATCCGCGAGTTTTGATAAATGTCCCGCTTCCCGATTTCGACGAACCGGCCAAACGGCGCGAGGCACGAAAGCCCCATCGGGATGGCTTCGGCCGCGAGCGCATTCAAGACCACGTCGACGCCTTTGCCGTCCGTGATTTCCATGACCGATTCCGCGAAGTCGCCGTGCCGTGAATCGATGACGTGTTTGACGCCAAGGACTCGAAGCAGTTCCCGTTTCGCCGGGCTGCCGGCGCTCGCGATCACTTCCGCGCCGAGATGATGCGCGATTTGGATCGCCGCCATCCCGACACCGCCGGCGCCAGCGTGAATGAGCACGCGCTCGCCTGCTTCCAGGTGAGCCACGGTTTTCAACGCGTGCCACGAAGTCATGAAAACGACCGGCAACGTCGCTGCTTCTTCAAAAGACAACCCGGCGGGAATCGGGCGCAGATCGCCGCCGCGCGCCATCGCGTGCGTCGCGAGGCCGAAAACAGCGAGACCAAAAACCCGGTCGCCCGGAGCCACCTGCGTCACGCCGCTGCCCACGGCTTTGACCACGCCGGCCACTTCGTCGCCGTAGATCCGCGCATCGGCCGTCTCCGCCGGATAAAGCGCGAGCGCCTTGAGCACGTCGCGGAAATTCATGCCGGCGGCTTTCACTTCGATCACCACCTGGCCCGGACCGCACGGCGGAAGCGCGAACGGAACCAGACGCAGCGAGCTGAGAAGCCCGCGCTCGAGCGATTCCAGGCGCAACGGCACCGAAGGGGCGAGCCACTCTTCGCGACGCGGCAGCCCGCGATCGATGCGGCGGACGTAGCGGGCCTCGCCGCGGAAAGCGACTTCGGATTCGGCGTCGTTCCGGAACAGCTCATCCCAGAGCACGACCTCGTTGGCGGCCGGGGCGGCCGGCGGAAGGTCAATGCTGCGGCAGCTAAGGTTGGTGTATTCGTTAGACGCGACTCGTAGCAGTCCGATGACCGGCGCCTGCCCGACCGCCACGACATGATCGCGCCCGACGGCCTGCGCGCCCCGTGTCACCAAATCGAGGCGCAGCTTGGTCATTGGCCCGAGGACTTCCAACGCCTGCAACAAGTGCAACAAAGCATCGCTGCCGAACAAGCTGGCGTCCGCGCCAGCGCCCGGCGTGATTTCGTCCAGACTCCACAGGCAAACGATGCGTTGCGGAGGCTCTTCGACACACGTCTCGAGCAACTGTTTCCAATCCTCGGAGGCCTCCGGGCGGAGGGTGAACGTTTCGTTCTCCTCACTCGCAAAAGTCTCGCCACGATGAGCCACGCGACAATGAACGCCGCTGGCACGGAGCTGCCCCGCGAGGCGATCGCCGAGCCCGGACTCATCCGCAAACACGAGCCATGATTTTTCCGCAGGCGTCTCCAAGACAGCCGGCGCCGTCACTTCGGGCTCGATCCAGGCCTTGCGCGCCATGAGACCGATGAGGCTTTCGCCGCCTTGCGCGTGGACCAGTCCAGACAGGGACGCCGTCTCGCTGAAGCCCGACTCACGCAGCGCTTCTTCCCATTGCGGCCGCTGGAGCAACGGATGATTGGGACGCAGATCGCGATCGGTGAAACGCCACCAGCCGCTCGTTAGGCCAAAGACCGCGTTCAACCACAAATGCGGTGTCGCGACATCGACGAACAACAAACTCCCACCAGGTGCGAGCAGATCATGGATGTTGCGCAACGCCCCGCGGACATCGCTCACCGCATGCACCACGTTGGTGCCGAGGATGAGGTCGAATGTCCCCGGCGCGAGGTCCTGCTCGACGGCTGGTTTTTCAAGATCGAAGACTTTGCATTCGACTTCGGGATAGGCCGCCAGTTTCTGTTTCGCCCCGGGAAAAAACATCGGGGACACGTCACTGAAAACATAGGAATGAAGGCCGCGCTCGAGCAGCGGCAGCACCTGCGACGCCAGTCCACCCGTACCCGCACCAATCTCCAGGATGCGCAGTCCGCGCCCCTCCGGAAGCTGTCGAGCGGCTTCCTTCACGGCAGAAGCGATCGCCCCCAGCCACGGGCTGGTGATAAGACCGTCGCCGTAAAACTGATCCAGAATATCCGAGCCGCCGCTGGCAAACAGGACCTGCACCGCATCCTTTTCGCCGCGCAGGATGGGACCGAGTTCCGCGCAGACGGCCGCGCTAAGGAAGGCCTCTGGCAAATGGCCAGGATGATTCAAGATGCCGGCGCGAAACGACGCTGGCGTGGAGTCAGCCGCAATCGTAAACGCCGGCGTTGGCCGATAGCCGTCGCCTTCTTTGGTCAGCAGGTTGTCCTGCACAAGGCTGGCGATTAACTGCGCGAACGCCGGCCTCATTGATTCGGTCACGCCGAGCGAGTCTGCCGTAAACACTCCATCGCCACTGGTTCCGGCGCCCATCGCGCGCAAGCCGCGGGCGATTTGCGCCTCGGTTAGTTTGTCTCCGGCGGTGCTGGCGTCATTGAGATTGACCCGCCCCCGCATGTCGAGGACTTCATCCAGCGCATGCTGGGCCACCTGGCGCAGACGGTTTAGCGGCACCGGCGCTTGCTGCGCGGGCCTGGCCGCGGCCGCGGTTTTTTCCCACGCGACGTGATAGATCAGGTCGCGACCTTTTCCGGTCCGGCCAGAGCGGCGTGCGCCCTCCACGCTGACTGAACGGAAGCCGTCAATGCGGACACAAGGCCTGCCCTTTTCATCATAAAGATCGAGGCTGCCTTCGACGAGTTCGTCGTTGGCTTCACGCACATCAGCCCGCACCCAGCTCGATGATCCGGGAGAGCGAAGATACAAAATTCTCGCGAAGCGGACCGGGAGTTGCAGTCCCGCGCTTCGTCCTTCCATCGTCGCCGCCCCGGCGGAAAAGATTTGCAGTGCGCCATCAAAGAGAACCGGGTGCAAGCGATACTCTTCCACCCGCTGCGCGATCGCATCGGATAACGAAACTTTGCCCGTCGACCTGCGCGCACCGGCCGAAAGTTCTCGGATGGGCCGGAACTCCTCGCCGTAGTTCAGGCCGAGATCGCTCATGTGCCCGTAGAAAGTTTCGACTTCGATCTTTTCCAAGTCCGACGCTGGAGCGCTCTCCCAGGCCGAGGCCGCGAAGGGCGATTCGGTGCGCTCCCCGCGCATCGATCCGACGACGTGGACCGACCAAGAGGCGGCGTTTTCAAAGCGACTCTGGATGGCGAATGTGCGTTCGTTAGGCTCGTAGGAAAGTTCGAGAAGCAAACCGGAGGGCGGGTCGGGAAGAATGAGCGGTTTGCGGATTTCGAAATCCTCGACCGCGAACGGCTTGCCTTCGAACCATTGCGCGCCGGCTTCGAGCACCATCTCGACAAAGCCGGCCGCCGGGAAGACCACGAGATTCTCGACTCTGTGATCCTTCAGATAAGCCATGTGTCGGCTGTCGAGCCGGGCGTTCCAAGTCGGGGTTGCGCGCGGCAATTTAAAATCAAGCAAGCCGCGGCCACCCGGAGCCAGGCGACCTTCGCGCACGTCACTCGACTCGTGCCATTGCCGGCTCTTGTCCCACGCATAGGCGGGCAGGGAGAGCAGCCGCCGCGAAGGCGTCATGGCGGCAAAGTCGAGCTTTACCCCGGCAAGGTGCAGGTCGAGCGCGGTCTCCAGCAGAGACTCGTGCTCACGCTCGCGACGGGTCGAGGCGAGGATGGTTCCCTTGTCGCCCCGATCCGCGAGGCATTCCTGAAGTGAACGAGTCAGGGCCGGGTGCGCGCCGATTTCCAGCCAGGCATCCGCGCCGAATTCTGAGAGCGCGGCGATCGCTTTGGAAAATTCCACCGGCTCGCGCACACCTGCCGCCCAGTGCGCAGCATCGCAGGACGTGCCGGCAATTCTCTCGCCGGTGACGCTGCTGAAAAACGGCAGGCTCTCGGCCCGCGGCGACAAACCGTCCAGAGCTTCGCGAAGTGCATCCGTCGCGGGTTGCATCAGCGCGTGATGGAAAGGCAGACTCGTTTGCAGGAACCGGGCGAAAATTTCTTTCGCCCCCAGCTCAGCGGCGACGGCCTCGAGCGAGGTCCGCAGTCCGGAGAGCGTGACCGAACGCGGGGCGTTAAATGCGGCGATGGAAATGTTCCGATCATGCCGCGCGATGACCGCCCGCGCTTCGTCTCCGCTCAGGCCGACCGCGAGCATGCCGCCACCCGACGGAGCAAAATCCTGCATGCAGCGGCCGCGATGCACGATGACCTCGGCGCCCTGTTTCAGGCTGAGAATCCCGGCCACGCAAGCCGCGGCATATTCGCCCACACTGTGGCCGACGATCGCGGCGGGCTGCACGCCCCATGATTTCCAAAGTTCCGCCAGTCCCATCTGCATGGCGAAAATGGCCGGCTGCGAAATCTCCGACCGTTGAATGCGCGACTCGGCTTCCGGGCGCGCGAGTTCCTCCAGTAACGAGAAGCGCGCCCATGGCTTCATCGCTTCGGTGCAGGCCTCGATCGTCCGGCGGAAAACCGATTCGTGCCGCATGAGCTCGCGTCCCATGCCCCACCACTGCGGACCCTGACCGCTCATGACGAAGACGACGCGCGGCTCCTTTTCCAGCCGGGGGGTAAACGCCGTGCGCAGCTTGGGTCCCGATTGACCCGTGGAGAAAGCGCCGAGTTCCTGCGCCAGCTCCGAGACTGAGCGGGCCGTGAGCGTAAGCCGATGCGAATGATGATTTCGCCGCGCGCCGAGCGTGTAGGTAAGGTCGGGGAGTTCCGGCGAGACGGACTTGCCGTTTAACTTCACCTGGTCTTCCAGCCAAGCGCCCAATTCGAGAGCGGACGCTCGCAGCGCTTCCTCCGATCGGGCAGAAAGCGTAACTGGCCAAGCGCGGTCGGAAGAAATTTTGGCGCGTCCTAGCTGCGGCCGAGCCGGCGCTTCCGCCAAGATCACGTGGGCGTTCGCTCCACCAAATCCGAACGAATTAATGCCCGCCATGCGAAGGCCGTCCGTGGCCGGGAAGGGTTCGCTCGCGACCGGCACCCGCAGTTTCAGAGCTGCGAAGTCAATGTTGGGATTTGGCGTGTCGAAATGCAGGTTGGGAGGAATAAGCCGGTGTTTCAGGACCAGCGCGGTCTTGATCAAACCGGCGACCCCGGCTGCGGTTTCGAGATGACCTAGGTTCGTTTTAGCCGAACCGATGATGAGAGCGTTGTCCTCCGTGCGCCCTTCGCAGAGTGCGTCCGCGAGGGCCTGCGCTTCGATCGGATCGCCGACTGCCGTTCCGGTGCCGTGCGCTTCAACATAGCCGATCCGCGCTGGAGCGATCCCGGCATTCGCGCAGGCGTCGCGCACCAGCCGCGTCTGCGCCTCGGTGCTGGGCAGTGAAATCCCGTTGGTGTGGCCATCCTGATTAACCGCCGAGCCGACGATCACCGCGTAGATTGGGTCGCCATCCGCCACGGCGTCGGAGAGCCGCTTCAGCAGCACCATGCCCGCGCCTTCGCTGCGCACGAAGCCATTGGCCGAGGCGTCGAATGCCTTGCAATTCCCGTCCGGCGAGAGCATCCCGGCCTGGGAAAATCCGATGAATCCGTCCGGCGAAATCAGCACCGTCACGCCACCGGCGACCGCGGCTTTGCAACCTCCGGCCAAAATCTGTTCGCAAGCCAGGTGCACCGCCGTCAACGCCGACGAACAGGCGGTGTCCAGCGCCAGGCTCGGACCACGCAGATTCAGGCAATAGGAAATGCGATTCGCCGCGATGCTATGCGCGGTGCCGGTGGAAGTGTGCGCACCGATGCCGCTCCGGTCTTGGAGTCCCTGGTAATCACTGTGAGAAAGCCCGACGAACACGCCGATATCCGTGCCTTTCTCGAGATCCAAAACAAAACCGGCGTCTTCGATCGCTTCCCAGGTAGTCTCCAGGAGCAGCCGGTGCAGCGGATCCACGAAAGGCGCTTCCCGCAGCGAGATGCCGAAAAATTGCGGATCAAACTGATCGATCCGGGACACGAATCCGCCGCGGCGCGCGATCGATTTCCCGGCCACGAACGGCTCCGGATCGTAAAACCGGTCGATGTTCCAGCGGTCCGCCGGCACATCCGTCACGGCGTTGCGGCCTTCGACCAGGAGTTTCCAGAACGATTCCGGTTCGTTTACGCCACCGGGAAAGCGACAGCCGATCCCGATGATAGCGATTGCTTCTTCCTTCATGACTGGCTGAGAAAGAGCTCGCGATGAGGTAAGGAATTCCAATTCGTAATGATTTTATTGGGAAATGAGCGGCCGGTTCCGCGCCTGCGGAGTCCCTCGTAAACATAAAATCCGCCCGATCCGAAGGTAGACGGGGCCAATGCTCCGGGCAACGGAGGGAAAGTTTTTATGCGTGTTCGGTTCATGATCAGAGTCCTGCGAGCGCGATCACACCTTAGCTTCGGAGGGCGAGGCACTTTGGACGGAAAATTGGTTGTTCTATTCGTCTCTAGCTTTTCTTGGACCAAAAAAACCTACGTTTTGCGGAAATCGAGTTCGCCCCCGGGAAGGCTCTGAACTAAAGGAATCAAGGCATGTGTGGAATTGCAGGGATCATCGATCTGACCGGACGGCGAACGGTCGCCGACGATCTCATCCGGCGCATGGCCGAGGCGATCGTCCACCGCGGGCCGGACGAGGATGGTTTTCTCCAGCGCCCGGGACTGGCGCTCGCCTCGCGCCGGCTCAGCATCGTCGGGTTGGCGGATGGCCGGCAGCCGATCTCCAATGAAGACCAGAGCGTGCAGGTGGTTTTCAACGGTGAACTCTTCGATTACGTCGAGCGGCGCGCCGAACTGCAGGCAAGAGGGCATCGCTTCGTCACCCATTGCGACACGGAAATCATTCCGCATACGTGGGAGGAATATCAGGAGGGCATGTTTGAGCGCTTGCGCGGCCAGTTTGCGATCGCCCTCTGGGATGAGCGCCGACAGCGGCTGACTCTGGGCCGCGATCGGTTCGGCATTGCGCCGCTTTATTGGTCGCGGCAAGGCGACTGGCTCCTTTTCGGTTCCGAAATCAAAGCGCTCCTTGCCTCCGGCATGGTGCCGGCGAAACCCGACCGACGCGGCATCGACCACATCTTTACTTTCACCGCCATGCCGGGGCCCATCACCTGTTTTGAAGGAGTGCAACTCCTGCGTCCGGGACATTATCTACAGATCACCCCCGGCCACGAAAACGGCACCGATCCGGTGATCGAAGAGCGCGCCTACTGGGTGATGGATTTCCCCGATCAAGGCGATGAAGTCTCGGGCGATCCGAAGCAGCTAGTCGACGAGTTCGAGCAACTGCTTCTCCAGGCGGTAGAGAAACGGCTCCGCGCGGATGTGCCGGTCGGCGCCTATCTCTCCGGCGGATTGGATTCGAGCATGATCGTCGCCATGGCCTGCAAGCTGAAAGGGCCGGCAATTAACACTTATACCATCCGGGTGGACGATCCCGCGCTCGATGAGCTGAGCGCGGCCAGTCTTTCCGCCCGCCATATCGGCACCAAGGCGCCTATCGTCCAGGATTTCCGGGCTAGCGATGCGCTGGCGACTTACCCGGAGCTGATTCAGGCCGCCGAGTCCCCAGTGATCGATACCTCGTGCGCGGCTTTGCTGCAGTTAGCGCGGCGGGTGCACGCCAATGGCCAGAAAGTCGTCCTTACTGGAGAAGGAGCGGATGAGTGGCTTGCCGGTTATCCCTGGTATAAGGCAGCCAAGCTTCTCGGCTATCTCGACGTCATACCTGGGCTAAGGCTAAGTAGCCTGGCTCTTCGCGCCTATCTCGGTCTTAGTCACATTCCGCAATACCCGCCCGAGTTCCGGCGTAACGTGGAAGCTTCGGTCGGCGGTCCTAACGCCTGGGTGGAAGCTTATGGCATGCTGGGGTTATCCAAGCTTCTTTTCTACGCCCCGCCGATGCGGGAGGTGCTCGAGCAGAACCAGCCTTGGGCGGCGCTGGGGATGAACCTGGATCGCGCGAAGCGATGGGCGCCATTGAACCGCGGCCTTTGGGTCGGAGCCCGGGTAACCCTGGCTGGCTTGCTTCTCCAGGCCAAGGGCGACCGCGTCGCGATGCATTCCTCAGTCGAGGTGCGCTATCCGTTTCTTGATGAGGACGTCTTTGATTTTACCGCACGACTGCATCCTCGCTGGAAGCTGCGCGGCTTGCGCGATAAGTATCTCCTGCGCCTCGTCGCCGAGCGCTGGCTGCCAAAGGAAATCGCCCGACGCCACAAGGTCATCTTCCGCGCGCCGCTCGATAGCTTCCACATGGATCCGGAACCGCCGTTCGTGGGACAGCTCCTGAGCGAAGAATCGCTTCGGCGCACCGGTTATTTCGATGTCGCCGCCGTCCAACACTGGCGGAAGGCCTTCCGGCAAATGCGCGCCGGTTCGCTCCCGCGTCTTTCGGTGGAAATGGGCCTGGTCGCCGTGATCGCGACTCAACTCTGGCATCATACCTTCATTGACGGCTCCTTGTCGGATCTCCCAACGCGAACCGGCCTTCCGCAAACCGTGCCGGGTTGAATCCGCTTAGAGGACGTCTAAAAACTGAGTCATTCCGAGCGGAGCGGAGCGCAGTCGAGGAATCCCGTGGCGTGAGCTTAAAGGTTTCGCCACGGGATCCCTCGACTCCGCCCCGCGGCCGCGGGGCTCCGCTCGGGATGACACGACTTTTTAGACGCTCTGTTAGCGAAGGGTCGCCAGGATCTCGCGACCGCGTTGCTTCATTTCCTGATCGTCCTTATCGGTCTGTTTCAAACCCAGGCCTTTAGTTAGAACCTTCCGGGCATCGGCCGTTCGGGCCATTTCAGAGTAGGCCTTTCCTAACTCGATGTAGTTAATTACCCGCGCGGGGTTTAGCGCGATCGCTTTCTCGAAACATTTGGCCCCGTCGGCGTAAGTCGGCGCCGGCAGCGTGCCGTAAGATATCTCCGCCAGCTTCCGCTTCAGACCTGTCAGTTCGGCATAACCCATGTTCCAGCGACCCAGGACGTGCCAGGCTAAATCGTTTCGCGGGTCAAGCCGCAGCGCCTTTTCCGCCTGACTCTTGATCGTGCGCGCCGTTCGCACCTTTTCGCCGGAACTCACCAGCGGCTGCAGCTTGCCGTAACTAATCGCCACCGCGAGTTGGGCATCGCCGTTCTGCGGCCCCAACGCGGCAGCCCGCTCCGCGTACATTACGGCGAGTGCGCCAAAACGAAGCTTCTCCGACGTCTTCGCGGTATCGCTCATCTGATAGCGATAGGCTCGCGAGATGTGCACCAGGAGCGCGACATTTTTAGGCTCAAGCTTTTCTGCCGCCAGATAGGATTGGAGCGCCGCGCCACCTTCAAATCTCGCGTCGGAGATATCGCCTTTCCTCGTGAGTTCGCCGGCAGATTGCGACCAGCTCGTCGCGCAACTCAGAAGTAAGGCCGTCGCGAAGATAAACGCATTGGGAAAGATTGAAGGTTGCATGGCTCGTTCGTTTAGTGCTTCGCCTCAAGCAGGCGTCCTGCGTTCAAGAGCTGCGCCTCACTCAAGCGCGGCCCGATCAGCTGCAGGCTCGTGACCATGGGAAGGGTATGTTCTTTCACTGGCATCGGGACCGGTACCGCCAGCGCCGGATTGCCCGCAAAATTTACCGCCAGGGTGTTTTGGAGATTGAACACCAGTAACTCGAAAGCGACCGAGGTGTCGAAGGGTGGGAACCTCGGCGGCAGGCTCTGCATCGTCGGCAACGCGATAAAATCCACCTTCCGAAAGACCCGACGCAGCTCACGCTGCCAGGCCGCCTGCCGTTTTAGGGCCGCTTTGAAATTCTTCGGGTATTCAAGGGAGCCCTGCGTGATGACTAACTTTGTGGTCGCGCTCACTCCATCTTTGTCCGTGTACTGATGATCGTGCAGCCAGGCATCACCGATCGCTATGGCCCGCCCATCCTTTTCGGCCTGCTTCCATTTCGCTTTCAGCGTCTGACTAAGTCTAATGACTCGAAAGCCCGTTGCGGCCAGTTTGTCGTCAATGGCTTTGTCGATCGCAGGGTCAGTGCCATCGAGATAGAGCCGCCCGATTCTGATCCCGCTCGCGGACGGCTCGGCGGCCACCGCGCTTCTGTAATGAGCGGCAAACCCTTCATGTAATAAATCCATTCCTTGTACCAAATGAGGTATGTCTCTGGCCATGGGTCCGACCGTATCAAGATGCTTCGGAGAGATAGGGAAGACGCCTTTGGTGGAAACGAGCCCGTAAGTCGTTTTCAAACCCAGGACGCCGCAGCAAGCGGCCGGAATACGGATGGATCCGCCAGTATCCGTCCCGAAGGCGATGTCGGCCGCCCCGTCGGCGACTGCTACCGCCGAACCGCTCGACGAACCTCCCGGGATGAATTTGTGTTTTCCGTCCAGTCGATTCACCGGCGTCCCAAAGTAACGGTTCGTCCCGGAAACCGTCACGGCGAATTCGGTCAGATTCGTTTTCCCCACGATCTGCACGCCGCGCGCCCGGGCCAGGGCGAGGCACTCCGCATCCTCCGTGGCCGGGGGACTGTTCTTAGACAGATACTCCGAGCCGGCACTGGTTACCTGGCCTTTCATGTCGATGAGATCTTTCACTGCCAGGCGCAGTTGGGTGCTGTCTGCCGGCGGCGAGTAAGAAATAAAGGCGCGATCGCGAGTCACCGCGTGCGAGCGCATCGGGATGATTGAACAACCGCTCAGCAGAGGCAGCAAGAGCAGCCCGGGCAGGTAGGACAGGACTCGGCTGCAGGGGCGATTTTTCATCGCGTTACTGCAACACGTCGCCGCCGGTCGTCAATCTCTATATTCCGCGCCGTGACATCGCCCTGCCTGTTCGATTGAAATCAAGAGAAGGGTCAGCGTTCTCCCAAGTCTAATAGTTGGGCGACCGTCTGAACTGCGCACCGTTAGTTATCCGCCATTTTTAGCCACGACTTCAAGAGTATCGGATGATTTAAAGCGGCGGCGGTTGTCCAAACAACCCGCACCGTCGCCGGTCGGCGCGTATTTGGTTGACACGACTTCGGGAAAGGAAGAAGCACGGCTCATGAAACTAGCTCGTCGCACACTCGGTCTCAGCACTCTCGCGATTATTCTGATCGTTCTCCTGATCCTCGCTCTTGCCGGTGGCGGGTGGGCGGGTGGCGGTTACTATTATGGTCCGGGCGGGCTGCTTTTGGTTATCCTGGTCATCCTGCTCGTGATGGGCCGGCTGTAAAAGTCGGCACTTAACAGGGAACGAGCGCGGAGTCCTCGGCTCGGCTAGGGCGTGTTAACACTAACGCAGGGCCTCGACGATAAGGGCGAAGTGGATGAAGGCGGTGAACATCACATCGAGTTTATCGAAGCGGGAGAAGATGCGCCGGAAACCTTTGAGCCGACGGAAGAGGCGCTCAATTT
>JBBSUP010000086.1:0-15242 GCA_038234295.1 Chthoniobacterales bacterium | reverse complement strand
TGGTCATCACGTTTCCCAGACGCTGCTCCGGATGCTCTACCGCGCGAAAGGCGCGGGTGGGATTTGCCTGGTGACCGACGCCACCGCCGGCGCGGGATTGCCTAACGACGCGCACTTTTCGCTCGGCGGGAAGGATTGCGTGGTCCGCGACGGTGCCTGCTGGGTCGCGGACGGGAGCGCGCTCGCCGGCAGCGCGGCGCGGATGATCGATCTCGTTAGGCTGATGGTTGAGGCAGTTGCCGTTCCCGTGCACGAAGCGATTCGCATGGCCACGGAAACGCCGGCGCGGGCGATGGGTTGGGGAACGAAGGGCGTGCTCGCGGAAAAGGCGGACGCCGATCTGGTGGTGCTCGCTCCGACGCTCGAAGTCGTGCGGACGGTCGTAGCGGAAAATTAACCGCAGAGGGCGCAGAGGAAGACGCAGAGTTGCTGGGGATTCGCTGCTTACGTTGTCATCCCGAGCGGAGCGAGGGATCTCGCGAGCGTCGCCCGGGTCGGGTTTGCCTAACGACGTCGAACGCCGCTTGGGAGATCCCTCGCCGCGCTCCGCCGGCTCGGGATGACAATCTTTCTTGGCTCGCCCTTCCTCTATTTCTTCTCCTCTCTTTTCTCAGCGTCTTCCTCTGCGACCTCTGCGCTCTCTGCGGTCAAGAGAAGTCCGCGATCACATCTGCGACCGGATCGGCAGCGCGACCCATTCCGTGGTCCGCTCCCAGAGCGAGCGGTTCTGGAAATCCTGCAGGGTGTATTCCTTCGATTGCGCGAGGTCTTTCTCGAAGATCGCTTCCATCTTTTTCCCGAAGCCGGCGTCGTAAATCGCGAGGTCGAGCTCTTCGTTTATCTCCGCCGAACGGGAGTCGAAATTCGACGAACCCACGAGCGTGAAAAGCCCATCGATCACCATCGACTTGGTGTGGATCATGGTCGGCTGGTATTCGAAAATCTTCACGCCGCCCTCGAGCATCCTGCCATAGGCGGCGCGGCCTGCGCTTTTCGTGAGGGGTTGGTCGTCGTTTTTCCCGGGCAGCACGATTCGCACGTCGACGCCGCGCTTTACTGCGTTCACGAGTAGCTCCACCTGGTCGTCGGTCGGCGTGCAGTAGGCGTTGGTAATCCAGATACGTTTGTCCGCGGCGGCGAAGGCAATCGCCTGCGCGATCGGCACCGGCGCCACCGAGAACGAATGGGAAGCGATCGTCTGCGCGTGGATCTCGCCCGCCGGCGGATGCGCCGGGAATTGATCGGGACCGCTCAGGGTTTCTTCGAAGGTCTTGATCCAATGCGCCACAAACGCGCTCTGGAGTTCCGCCACGAGCGGGCCTTCCACGCGCACCATCAGGTCGCGCCAATGCTCCGGGTCCTGCGCGTTGCCCGACCACTGCTTCGCGAAGCCGACCGCGCCGGTGAAGGCGACCTTCCCGTCGAGGACGATGACGCGGCGATGCGAACGGCGATTGGCGCGGTCGATCCGCCACGAGTGGAGCGGATGGTAATAGCTGAATTTGCAACCGGCCTCCTTGAGCATGCGCACGTCGGAGTTATCGAGCTTCGAAGCGGAGCCAACGCCGTCGAGCAGCACGCGCACTTCGCGCCCGGCGCGGGCGCTCGCGCAGAGCGCATCGCGAAAGGCGTGCCCCACTTCATCGGAGTAAACGATGTAAGCCTCGAAGTTCACCGTCTTCTGCGCGCCGCGAATGGCCGCGAGCATGACGGGGAAATAACCGTCGCCGTTCTCGAGCAGATCGATCTTATTCCCAGCGAGCGGGGCGGGATCGGCGAGCGCGAGCGCGGAGCCGAAGAAGGCCGGGTCGCTCACGCTGAAGGTGTGCTCGAGATGATATTCGAGGACGTGGCGGCGAATGAAGAAGACGCAGAAGACCGCGATGATGCCGAGGATCGCGAGCGCGAAGGCCAGCCATTCCATGAGTCCGAGATCCCACCATTTTCCGCCTGAGTTTTTCTGCCGTGTGCGCGCCATACGAAGACCTTGGCGATAAATGGCGGAAGGCGTCAATCCGTCATCCCGAGCGAAGCCCCGCGAAGGCGGGGCGCAGTCGAGGGATCCCGTGGGGTTTCGGGGAAGCTTCGTTGTGGAGCTTCACGATAGATCCACGGGATCCCTCGACTCCGTTCCGCTGCGCTCCACTCCGCTCGGGATGACAGTTTGCAGGGCGCAGTCGAGGGATCCCGTGGGGTTTCTGGGAAGCTCCGTGCAGAGGGCTTCACGGCTGATCCACAGGATCCCTCGACTGCGCTTCGCTTCGCTCGGGATGACAGGTCGCGCTCGGTATCCCTCGACACTGCGCTTCGCTCCGCTCGGGATGACCGCGATTTGCGGCCCGGCGGCTGCGGGCGTTTATTGCGAACCCTCGGCTCCGCCATGTCTTCGCAAAATTTTCCTCCGCCCGCGTCGGCGCCCGATAACATCGTGCCCATGCCGTTGCCGGACGACGCCCCGAGCGCCCCAAATTTTTCCGCGCCGGCGAACTTCATCAATCGCGAGCTGAGCTGGATTGAGTTCAACCGCCGCGTGCTCGAGGAGGCGCAGGACGCGACCCAGCCGCTGCTCGAGCGGATCAAATTCCTCGGGATCGTGAGCTCGAATCTCGACGAGTTTTTCGAGATCCGCGTAGCTGGCATCAAGCAACAGATCGCAAGCGAGACGAGCGACGTCGGGCCGGACGGGATGAGCCCGACGGACACGTTCAACGCCATTCAACATGCCGTGCACGACCTGGTCGCAACGGAATACAAGCTCTGGACCGACGAGCTCGTGCCGCTCCTGAGGAAGAACAACATCCGCATCCGCCAGAGCTCCGACCTGAGCGTGAAACGGGCCGCCTGGGCGCAGCGTTATTTCCAACAGGAAGTGTTCCCAATGCTCACGCCGCTCGCGGTCGACGCGAGCCATCCTTTCCCGCAGCTCGCGAACAAGAGTCATAATTTACTCGTGCGCGCGCGGTCTCGCGAAGGCGGCGATCCGATGCACGCGATCGTGCAGGTGCCGCGCGCGGTCTCGCGATTGATCCTCATGCCGCGCGGCGAGAAGGGCGACGACACCTGGAATTATCTCTACCTCGCGTCGCTGATAAAACATCACATCGCGGATCTGTTTCCGGGGCTGATCATCGACGGTGCGCACGCGTTTCGCGTGACCCGGAACAGCGACCTCTACGTCGATGACGAAGAGGCCGATAACCTTCTGCGCAGTATCGAGCAGGAGCTGCGCCGGTCGAGCCGCGGCAACGCGGTGCGCCTCGAGATCGAAGCCGATTGCCCAAACGATTTCTCGGATTTGCTCCTCGATTTTTTCCAACTCGGGCAGGCTGATCTTTACAAGCTCGCCGGCCCGCTCTCGATGACACATCTGATGCCGCTGGTCGCGAACGATGCCTTCGCGAAATTGAAGGATCGCGTCTTCCAGCCGGCGCGCGACCCGGCGCTTCCGCCGCACGCCGACATTTTCGAGGCGATGCGTCGGCAGGATATTTTGCTGCATCACCCTTACGAAAGTTACGACCCGGTGGTGGAGTTGATCGAAAGCGCGGCGGCCGATCCGCAGGTGCTTGCGCTCAAGATCACGCTCTACCGCACGAGCGGCGATTCGCCGATCGTTGAAGCACTTATTAATGCGGCCGATGCCGGTAAACAGGTGACCGCGCTGGTGGAACTGCGCGCGCGTTTCGACGAAGCGAACAACATCCAATGGGCGCGCCGGCTCGAGGAAGCGGGCGCGCACGTGGTCTACGGCGTGGTCGGGTTAAAGACGCACTGCAAGACGCTCCTCGTCGTCCGCCGCGACACCGATCGGCTTCGGCAATATGTGCATCTCGGCACCGGAAATTATCATCCGAAAACCGCGCGGGTTTATACCGACTTCAGCCTCTTCACGACCGCGCCGGAGCTGACCGAGGAAGTCGCGATCGTCTTCAACACGCTCACCGGGCTCGCCGGTTATCCGGGCTTGAAGAAGCTGCTCGTGGCGCCGTTCGATCTCCATCAGCGACTCCTCGAGATGATCGAGACCGAGCGCGACCACGCGATCGCGGGCCGGCCGGCGCGGATCATCGCGAAGCTCAACTCGCTCGTCGACCAGGGCGTGGTCGAAAAGCTCTACGAAGCTTCCTGCGCCGGAGTGAAAATCGATCTCGTCGTCCGCGGAATTTGTTCGCTCCGCCCGGGTATTAAAGCTCTCAGCGAAAACATCCGCGTGATCAGCATCGTCGGGCGTTTTCTTGAGCACAGCCGCATTTACTACTTCAGCAACGACGGCGACGCGCGGCTCTATCTCGCGAGCGCGGATTGGATGCCGCGGAATTTTTACCGGCGCGTGGAGATCGCGTTTCCGATCGAGGCGCCGGCGCTGCGCAAGGAGCTGATCGAAGAAGTGCTCCCACGTTTTCTCACCGATCACGGGAAGTCGCGCGAGCTCCAGGCCGATGGCAGCTATGTGCGCCTGAAGCCGGCCGACGGCGAGGAGCCAGCGCAGGCGCAGCTCCAATTTCGCGAGCATTCGCGGCGGCAGGCGAAAAAGCTCGCGGAGAAACAGCGACGCGGCAAAATGCGGCTTTCGCCGATTAAAACACCACCCAAAGAGCGCGCATGAAAAAGAAAATCCTCGTCGTCGATATCGGCGGCTCGAACGTGAAACTCATGATCTCGGCTGAGGAAAAGCGGCGGAAATTTGCCTCCGGCCCGAAGCTCGCGCCCAAGGAGGCGATCGCGCAGATCAAGGAAGTCGCGGCGGATTGGGATTACGACGTGGTCTCGGTCGGTTTTCCCGCGCCGGTGCGCGACGGGGTGCTCGTGCACGACAAGCCGAAACACCTCGGCGACGGCTGGCTCAAATTCGATTTCGAGAAGGCGCTCGGGAAGCCGACGCGACTAGTGAACGACGCGGCGCTCCAGGCCCTCGGGAGTTACCGCGAGGGGCGGATGCTTTTCCTCGGCTTCGGCACCGGGCTCGGCTCGGCGCTGGTCTGGGACGGCGTGGTGCTTTCGCTCGAGCTCGGGGATTTGCCGTATGTCGATCACAAGATCATCGAAGAGCAGATCGGCGATGCCGCGCTCGGAGAGCTCGGGAAGAAAGCCTGGCGCAAGGAAGCGCTTTACATCGTCGAGCAGTTGAAGAGTTCCTTCATCGCGGAGCACGTCGTGCTCGGCGGCGGGAACGCGGACTTGCTCGAAGACGATCTCCCGGAAGGCGTCGAGCTCGGGCATAATCGCAACGTTTATCCCGGCGGCGTCCGCCTCTGGGAGACCGCCGGCGACGACAAAACGCCGAAATGGCGCGTGCTCTAAGCTCAGCAAAATCCGTCATCCCGAGTGGAGCGGAGCGAAGTCGAGGGATCCCGTGGCGAAAGCTTAAAGCCCTCGGGGCGGAGGTTCCCAGAAGCTCGACGGGATCCCTCGGCTCCGCTCGGGATGACGGAAAATCGGGTGCGGCGCAATCGGGTGCGGCGCGTTTCCTTATTCGTTAGTCCGATGCAAGCCTACCTCGATCTCCTCCGGCTCGTGCTGGAACAGGGAAAGCCAAAAGGCGATCGCACCGGCACCGGCACGCTCTCGGTTTTTGGGGCGCAGGCGCGGTTCGACCTGGGCGCGGGTTTCCCCCTCCTGACCACGAAGAAGCTGCATCTCAAGTCGATCATCCACGAGCTCCTTTGGTTCCTGCGTGGCGAGACCAACGTGCGTTCGCTCCAGGAAAACGGCGTCACCATTTGGAACGAGTGGGCCGACGAGCGCGGCGAGCTCGGCCGCGTCTACGGCGCGCAATGGCGCGACTGGCGCGGCCCGCACGGCGAGCAGATCGATCAGATCGACCAGGTCGTTAGGCAAATAAAGGCGAACCCCGACAGTCGCCGGCACCTCGTCACGGCCTGGAACCCGGCGGAAGTCGAGACGATGGCCCTGCCGCCGTGTCACGCGCTCTTTCAATTCCACGTGCAGGACGGCGCGCTCAGTTGCCAGCTCTACCAGCGCAGCGCCGATCTCTTTCTCGGCGTCCCGTTCAACATCGCGAGCTACGCGCTCCTCACGATGATGGTCGCGCAAGTCTGCGACCTGCAGAGCGGCGAATTCATCCACACCTTCGGCGATCTCCACCTTTATCGGAACCACCTCGACCAGGCGCGCGAGCAGCTCACCCGCGGGCCGCGCCCGCTACCGTTGATGCAGCTAAATCCAGCGATCCGTGAGCTAGGCGACTTCCGCTACGAAGATTTCACCCTCACTGGCTACGACCCGCACCCTGCGATCAAAGCGCCGATTGCGGTTTAGGAACTCTTAACCGCGGAGGTCGCAGAGTGGAAATGGTTCATCTCTCTCCAAACCCGCGGTTAATTCTTTTGCTCCGCGGCGTCCGCGCGTAAGAGTGATCCGCATGAATTTCGCGGAACTTAAACGGCTTTACGATCAGCCGCTCTTCGAGCTGATGATGCAAAGTCGCGCGGTGCATTTGCAGCATTGGCGCGGCGAACAGGTGCAGCGTTGCAGCCTCCTCTCGATCAAAACCGGTGGGTGCAGCGAGGATTGCGCTTACTGCGCGCAGAGCTCGCATTACTCGACCGGTCTCGAGCGCGAAGAGCTCATGCCGGTCGATGAAATTATGAGTGCGGCAAAACGGGCGCGGGCGCAGGGCGCGACGCGGTTTTGCATGGGCGCCGCCTGGCGCGGCGTGCGCGAGGGAACGCCGAAATTCGAGCAGGTGCTCTCGACCATTCGCGAGGTGAGTCAGCTCGGGATGGAAGTTTGCGTGACGCTGGGCCAGATCGGACCGAGCGAAGCGCGCCAGCTCAAGGAAGCGGGCGTGACGGCTTACAATCACAACATCGATACGTCACCGGAGTTCTATCCGGAGATTGTCACGACTCACACCTTTAGTGACCGGCTGAACACGATCGCGGCGGTGCAGGAAAGCGGGATGTCGGTTTGTTGCGGCGGGATCGTGGGCATGGGCGAGTCGACCGACGACCGGCTGCGCATGCTCGAGGTGCTGAGTAACTTCGATCCGGCGCCCGAAAGTGTGCCGATTAACTGCCTCATGGCGATGCCGGGGACGCCATTGGAGGAGCAGAAGCCGATCGACGTTTTCGACCTTGTGCGGCTGATCGCGGTCACGCGCCTCGCATTGCCGGAGGCGCGGGTGCGACTCGCGGCCGGGCGCACCCGGCTCTCGCGCGAGGGGCAGGCGCTCTGTTTTTTCGCGGGCGCGAACTCGATTTTCTACGGCGACAAACTGCTGACCGCCGAAAACCCCGCGGCCGATGCGGATGTGGCGCTTCTCCGCCAACTCGGGCTGTCGATTGAACCGAACGAGATGGCGGGAGCGTTGTAGCCGGCGCGGCGCCCGAAGTTTTCAATTGATCGTCTGGCGCTCTGCCCCCTAGTCTTCACGGCGATGAAAGCTACCCTCGGAGTGCTCCTCTGCTACGTCTTCTTTGCCTCTCAATGTTTCGCGATCAAAGGCGGGCCGGTTTATCCGGGCGGAACGGTCAACGTGACAGGTAATTTCGCTGGCGCCCTCAATCCCACGAAGAACGGAGTCAATGCTTTGGGTATTTTCACGGCTACCCTTCCTCTGGCGGGGTTGGCGAGCGGTTCTTTTCTCATCTTTCAATCCGGCCGGACTTTTGTGGGATCTATTCAAGGGTTGGCCGATCCGAGAACTGCGACCTTAAAGGCTGTGGTCCAAGGTATCCCAATAATTACGCAGACCGACCCAGCCGGCACCGGAGGTATTACTGTGACGACCTTGAATGTCCACGCAGATGGTTTCTGGAAGCGCAAGTCAAAGCCCCGCCTGCTTCCAACTTTTTCCATTCTAGGACCCTGTTAACGGGAACTTCAACTATCACCGTGACGGTTTTTGGCAAAGTTGATTCAATCCTCGATTTTGACGTCGACGGCTTCCTTCAATCGCCGGTCGGCTAATTCGCGGCGGCCCGCGGCTTGACCGAGCTGAGTCTCGTGACCCCGGTATCTCGGCGCGCATTTACCGTGCTCGAGTTACTCATCGTTTTTGTTGTCGTCGCCATCCTGGCGACCTTGCTCCTGCCGGTCTATGCGCAGATGCAGGCGCGGGCACAACGCATTCAGTGTGTCGCTAATCTACGTAGCCTTTTCACTGCGGCCGATCTGCAACTGCAGCGCAACGGCAGCTGGCCCCAGATCGCGCGCGGCGGTAACCCGGTCGATTTCGCTAATAGCTGGATTGCTGCTCTCTCCATTTTCGGTCCGACGCGGAAAACTTGGATTTGCCCGACCATGCAGTCGCGCTCTTGCACAATCCCGATTACACCCAGCCGCAAGATGCCCGGCTTGACTACATCCCGATGAGTTTCGACGACAAAGAGATTACCCCTCATCGCTGGCCGCGGCAGCCGTGGTTCATCGAGGCCTGGGATGTGCACGGACACGGCAATCTGATCATCTTCACCGACGGAAGCGTGGGCGAGAGTAATGATCTCCTGCCGAAATAAAGCCCTTTACGCGTAGCGCGTAAGCAGACACGATTCCGCGCATCCTTCCTAAACGATGCTTAAATCCCCGCTGCTGATCTGTCTCTTCTTCCTTCTCGGAAATCTCACTCTCAGCGCGGAACAGGAGCCCGCAGGCGTGCTTATTCTTCAGGAGCCAGGCTCCAGTTTTACGGAGGCGATTGAGTCATCCGGCGACTGGATGCGAGATCCTAACTACCGCTCGGCTCTGGAGAAAACGACGGTTATTGGTAGACCTGAGGGCGCTGCAAATCGGGATGGCGGAAAGCCAGCCCTACGCCGCTTCGAAGACACTAGTTCGTTAGGCTGCAGCGTGCATCGCGACGAGGCTGCCGTAAAGCTCCTCGTACTGTTCCGCCGCGTTAGCCCAGGAGAAGTCGCGGACGACGGCGCGTTTTCGGAGCCGTTCCCATTCGGTGGGGTCGGCGAAGACGTCGCGCGCGCGCTTGATCGCGTCCCAGAAAGGCTCGCTGCCATACTCGTAAAAGAGAAAGCCGTACCCGGCACCCGCCGCGGGATCGTAATCGGCGATGATCTGCTCGATCCCGCGGCTCGCGCGCGCGACCGGGAGCACGCCATACCGCAGGCTGTGCATGGCGCTGAAGCCGCCCGGTTCCACCCGCGAAGGAATCAGCGCGATGTCGCTGCCGCCTTCGATGAGATGCGCGAGCGCTTCGTCGTAATCGTGGCGATAGGCCAGCTTTGTCGGGAATTTCCGCGCGGCGATTCCGAGCGCAGTCTCATACGCGGGATCGCCTTTCCCGAGAATGATGAGGCGCACATCGTCCGCGAGCAGGCGATCGAGCACCGGCAGGAGAATGTCGAAACCTTTCTCGCCCACGAGACGCGTCACCATCCCAAAGACCGGACCGCGTGGCGCCGGCGCAAGCCCGAGATCGGAGAGAAGGGCATCGCGTGACGACGATTTCAACGGCAGCGAACCCACGCCGTAACGGACCGGGAGAAACGGATCGGTGGAAGGATTCCAGCGCTGGGTATCCGCGCCCGGCAGGATCCCGACCAGTCGGCTCGCCTGTTCGCGGAAGACCATCTCCAGACCTTCGCCTAACGACTCCGTCTGGACCCCGTAGGCGGACGGTTCACCGGCGACGACGATGCGATCGGCGAAACGCAGGCCCCCTTTGAGCAGATTGAGGCGCCCGAAAAACTCCACCCCCGCCGGTTGAAAATAACTCGCGGGCAGATTCGTCAGGCCAAAATCTTCCGCGGGAAAACTCCCCTGCGCCGCGAGATGATGCACGGAGAGAACGGTCGCAAACGGCAGATTCTGCTCGCGGGCCAACACCGGCACGAGCGCCGCCGGCCAGTCGTGCGCATGCAACAGATCGGGCGACGGCTGCATCCGGCGGGCGAGCTCGACCACGGCCTTGCCGAAGAAGATAAAGCGCGCGGCGTTGTCCGCGTAGGGCTCGCCTTTTTCGCCGTAGACCGCCGGCCGATCGAAGAACTCGTCGCAGCGGATGAAGAAGATCTGGAGCCCTTCTGGTGTCTTCGCTTCCACGACCGAAGCGGTGTGACTTTGCGCGCCGAGTGAGACCTCGATATTCACGGGCAGGGTGCGCCCGGCGATATTTTGCTCGCGCACTTCGCGATACAAGGGCATGGCGAGCGCGACTTCGTGACCGCGCTTCTTCAGTTCGCGGGGGAGCGCGGCGAGGACATCGGCGAGCGCGCCGGAACGCGCGAGCGGCCACCCTTCGCTGCTGATCATGAGAATCTTCATAGGGGTATTTTAACCGCGGATTACGCGGATGACACGGATAAGAAGGAATCAGGTAGCGTCTGCCCCATCCGCGTTACCCGGGAAATCCGCGACTAAATATTCCCCCCGCACCCAGGCGAGAGCTTCGTCGCGGTCTCGCAAGGTGCCTTCAAGTTGCCGCGTCTCGACGGCTTCCAGGATCTCGCTAAAACGCGGCCCGGGTTTGAGGCCGAGCGCGATCAGGTCGTGGCCGCGCACGAGGGGCGGCGGGATGATCGGTTCGTTCGCGAACTCTTCGGCTTTCGTTTTCAAGAACTCATAGTTATCGAGCATCCCGTGACTGCTTTGGCAATCCACCCGGTGCAGCTCCAGCTCATCGGTGAAGGTCGGCCGCGCCATGAAACGTTTCAGCCGCGAGACCCGCATATTCGGCACGTCCTTGAAGACCATGTGCTGACGCACCGCTTCGACGGTCGCGTCGATCTCAGCGCGGGAAAAACGCAGGCGCTGCATGAGCGCTTCGGTCATCTCCGCGCCGAGGCGGTCATGGCCGTTGAAGCGGATGCGACCGGTTTCGTCGACGGTGGAGGTCGGCGGTTTGCCGATGTCGTGAAAGAGGACGCTCAGGACGAGCGGGAGCGAGACCTTGTCGGGCAAAAGCTCGAGCATGATCCGCGTATGCTTGAAGACATCGCCTTCCGGATGGAATTGCGGCGGTTGTTCGCAGCCTTTCATGACTGCGAGCTCCGGCAAAATCAGCTGCATCAAACCGCTGCGATCGAGCAGCTCCCAGCCGCGGACGCGCTGCGACGAAAGAAAAATCCGCACCAGTTCCTCGCGGATGCGCTCGGCGCTGATGTCGCTAATTCCGGCCGCGGCCTCGACCAGCGCGCTCCAGGTCGCGGGTTCGATTTCAAACTCCAGCACCGTGGCAAACCGGATCGCGCGCAGGAGACGGAGCCGGTCTTCGGCAAAGCGCTCCGCCGGGTTGCCGATCGCGCGGATGCAGCGCGCCGCGAGATCCTCGCGGCCGCCGACGAAGTCGATCACGGACTCGTTAGGCGGATCATAAAACATCCCGTTGATCGTGAAGTCGCGCCGGCGCGCGTCTTCTTCCGGGGAGGAAAACTGGACGTCGGCCGGGCGCCGGCCGTCGAGATAAGCGCCATCCGCGCGAAAGGTCGCGACCTCGACCTGGAAGTCCTTTTCCAGCACGACGATGACGCCGAAATGCGCGCCGACCGCGTAGGTGCGAGGGAAGATTTTCTCTACTTCTTCCGGTCGCGCGCTGGTCGCGATGTCGAAATCCTTCGGCGTTTTCCCGAGCAACAAATCGCGCACACAACCGCCCGCAAAATAGGCGACGTGCCCGGCGGCGCGGAGACGGTCGACCATCCCGCGGGCCGCGGATTCCATCGGCGATAAGACGTGGGCGTTCATCAACGCGCGCAATCTCGGCGCACCGGCCAGAGCTGTCGAGGAGCGCGGCTGTAGCCCCCGGCTACAACAACAGCGTCGTCATCCTGAGCGGAGCGCAGCGCAGTCGAAGGATCCCGTCGCCTAACGAGAAGCTTGCGCACGGACGCTTTCAGGAGGCTCAGCGGGATCCCTCGACTGCGCCCCGCCTCCGCGGGGCTTCGCTCGGGATGACAATGCTACTGCGCCCGAAGTGCGACCATCGGATTCACCCGCGTCGCGCGGAGCGCGGGCACGAGGCAGGCCACAGCAGCCACGGCGAGGAGCAGTCCGGCGACCGAACTATAGATGAGCGGGTCGTGCGCGTTCACGCCGAAGAGGAAATTTTGCAACGCCGCGGCGCCGATCGCGCCTAACAGGAGCGCCGCGCCCCCCACGCCGAGAAGGAGGCCGATCGCCACCTGCCAGGCGCCCTGGGCCATAACCATGCGGAGGATGCGCCGCGCGTCCGCACCGAGCGCCATACGAATGCCGATCTCCTGGGTGCGCTGGCTCACGGAGAAACTCATGACGCCGTAAAGCCCGACCGCGGCGAGGACCACGGCAACTGCTCCGAAGATGGTGAAGAGATTTGCGATCAGCCGATTGCCGCCCAGGATTTCGTCGTGCAACTGCGCGGGCGTGCCGCCGAAATAAACCGGCAGATCGTGGTCGAGTTGTGCGACGGCCTGGGTGAGCGTGGGCGCGAGCGTCGCTGCGCTTTGGCCCTGGTGCGGGCGCACCACGAGCGTCGCAAATTGCGGCGCCTGGTCGGTGCCGAGTAACGGCGTGTAGAAGCCGCTGTCGTCGGTTTGCTGATTGAAAGGTCCCTGCATGAGCGTGTCCGGCGCGACGCCGACAATCGTGCGCCAGGGCTGCGGCTGCGCGGGATTGAAACGGCGGATGCGCCGGCCGAGCGCGCTTTCGTTGCCGAAATATTTCCGCGCGAAAGCGGCATTGACGATCGCGACCGGCTGCTTGCTATCGAGGTCGTCGATCGTAAAATCGCGGCCTTCCTTCATCGCGAGGCCGAGCGTGCTGAAATAGTTGTCGGAAATGGACTCGGAGTTTCCCTGCGGCCGGTCGCGATCGGTCACGTAGGTTTTTCCATCGACTTCGTATTGACCGAAGTTGGCGAAGGTCATGCGAAAACGATCGGTCATCGCGGCATCGGCAAACCCGGGATTGGTCCGGAGCGCCCGGAGCGCGCGCACGAAAAACTGCCGACGCGCTTCCGGCGTCGGGTAGTCGCCTTCAAATAAACCCATGCGCGCGCTATAAACGCCGCTCTCGTCGTAGCCGTAGTCGAGCGTGTTCTGGTTGCGGATCGATTTGATCTGGAGCGTCGCGGCGATGAGGAGCGCGGCGGTCAAGGCTATCTGCCCGACCACGAGGACACGGGTGATGACCTGGATCAGGCGGCTGCTGTTCCCGCGGCCGCCTTCTTTCATCATCTCGGCCGGGTTGGCGCGCGCGCTCAGCCATGCGGGCACGAAGCCGGAGAGCAGCGTCGCGAAGAGCGTGATGCCGACGGTGAAAAGCAGGACCGGTCCGTCGATTTTGAAAACAACCCAGTAGGGTAACGGGAAAGCGAGCGACGCCGTGGCGCGGATCATCTGCGCGATCGCGAGGTAGGCGAGGCCGATGCCGACGGCCGCCCCGAGGGTGGCGATGAGGAGACTTTCCGTGAGCATTTGCCTGATGAGCCGCCAGCGGCCGGCCCCGAGCGCGCCGCGGATCGCGAGCTCCTTCGCGCGCAGGGCGGCGCGGCCGAATTGCATGTTCATCACGTTCACGCAGGCGATCACGAGCACGAGAATGACGGCCGCGAGCATCGCGTAGACGGTCTGGCGCAGTTGCGGGCCGGTGAAGCTATTCAGGAGCGGGAGGACGGCCGCGGAGGTGAGCTGGCCGTTCGTTTTCGGGTTGTCCTTCGCGATGCGCCGGGCGAGGCCGGTAAACTCGGCGTTCACCTGGTCGAAGGTCACGCCCGGGCGCAGTCGGCCGATGATTTGTGGGCCGAGGTTCTGCGGATCGTCGCGCGGCTTGAGCGGGAATTCATTGTAGAGCGGCACCCAGAGTTCTTCGGCTTGCGGGAACTTAAAGCCCTCCGGCATCACCCCGATGATGGTCGCCGCGCGGCCGTTGATTCGGATGGCCTGGCCGACGATTTTCGGGTCGGCATTGAAATCGCGCTGCCAGATTTCGTTGCCGAGCAGCGCGGTTTTTTCGGCACCGGGTTTGTTGTCGGCGGCGGTGAAATCGCGGCCTAGGATCGGCGAGACCGCGATGATTTTGAAGAAGTCGTCGGTGACGTAGCCGCCCGTGTAACGCTTCGGCTGGCCCTTGTAGGTGAGGTTAATCGTCGAGCCGTTGAGGTAGGCGGCCATCATCGCGAACGACTTCTGCCCCGCGCGCAGATCCTCGTAATCCTGGCCGGAAGGGATGTTTCCGGCGCCGTTGTTATTCTGCTGCGCGGTGGCTTGGGGATCGATGAACCCGACCGCGGCGAGCTGTTCGGGATGAGGAAAGGAAAACCCGCGCAGGACGAGCGCGTTCACGACCGAGAATTGGGTGGTGACGCCGCAGATCCCGAGCGCGAGCACGGTCACGGCGAGGAGGCAAAAGACTTTCTCTTTGCGGAGCACGCGCAGGCCGATTCGGACGTCTTGGAAGAAGGATTCGAAAAACATAGGTTGTTTGGTGGTTTAGACCGCGCTGCGTGTAGCCCCGACGTGTTGGTGGGATGCAGGGATGCGGCGCTTTGGATTCATGAATTAGACGCCGCAACGCGAAAGTTCTGTCTTTCGCGCGTGCACGAGACGCTCTGGAGCTGGCACCCGCCCCGAAGAGGCGCCTTTGGGCCGGCCTTTTGATCGCCCGCGCCCTTGCCGGTGCTGAACGGGTGCTTCCGGCCCGCTTGGGTCGCGACAAATTCCCAATCGCGGCATGGGCATTGCTATATTTTCCATAACTGCCATGTTTATCATCTCTCTTTCTCGCCGTAAAGTTCTCGTCTGTGTAGCGCTGTTTTCCCTCCTGCTCGCTGGCCTCGCCTCAGCCGGGACTTCGAAGCCGGTGATTACTGTTCAGCCCCAAGACCAAACGGTCATCGTTGGGCAATCCGCCACGTTTAGTGTGACTGCGGTGGGGACGGACCTTGTCTATCAGTGGAAAGATAACCAGACCCCGATCCCGGGAGCTACGAGCAGCACTTACACCACTCCCCCTGCCACGCTTCCCGACAACAAAACGATTTTCCGGGTGGATGTCAGCAACGGGGGAGGAAGCGTCACAAGTAAAGAGGCAAAATGGTATGTGAACCCCTCTCCAACGCCGACCCCAACTCCAACTCCAACTCCAACCCCGACCCCGACCCCGACCCCGACCCCGACGCCGACACCGACGCCGACACCGACACCGACCCCGACCCCGACGCCGACGCCGACGCCGACACCGACGCCGACACCGACCCCGACCCCGACGCCGACGCCGACGCCGACCCCGACCCCGACCCCGACCCCGACACCGACCCCGACGCCGACGCCGACCCCGACCCCGACCCC
>JBBSUP010000085.1:0-15716 GCA_038234295.1 Chthoniobacterales bacterium | reverse complement strand
CTGCGGATTGTAGCTGTTGCTGAAAAGGTCTTTGCCCGTGTTATAGAGCACAGTGTCTTTTTTCAGGTAGGCCGTCCAAGCCGCCACAGGAACGCTCGCGTTCGAGGGTTTGTTGTTTTCGATCGCGTATTGGTCGACGGCGGCGTCGATCAAGCGCAAATCGTTGATGATGCGGCTGGCCTGCGACCGTTTGCGCGCCCGGAGGAACCCCGGAACCGCGATAGCCGCGAGCAAGGCGATGATCGCGACCACGATCATGATTTCCACGAGGGTAAAGCCCCCGCGTTTTTTGTTGAGTTTCATTAACATGTTATAGCTTTCTTTTTGGTTGGTTTTTTTATTGCTTCCGCGGCTCCAGCGCGGTATGAGACAATCAGAGCAGCGTTTATGCCAACGGAGGGGATTACGCTGGTAAATTTCTGTAGTGATCGCCCATTCCTCCTCTCCATTAGTCTCCGGACGTTTCCCTTCCATTTTCGTTCGCATTGTCCCTGCTTCTTCTCTTCACTGACTCCGCGGATGAACGCTTCCGAGAACCAAATTCTGATCCCGCGCGCCGCGTCCGTCGGCGCTGGCGTATTTCTGGGTGTTTTCCTGCTTCGGCAAATCGTCCTGGTGCGCTTGACCGATTCGCAATTTCTCCTCCCCGCGTCAGGGGATATGCAATTCTACAACAATTGGGCTTTGCGGATTTTGGGAGGGGAATGGACTACCCACGCTGCTTTCTACGGTCTGCCGCTATACGCCTATCTGCTCGCGGCCATCTATAAGATCTGCGGCTACAGCCCATTTGTCCCGGGGTTGATGCAAGCAGGATTGGAAGCCGGCACCGCGGTCCTTCTCTACAAGCTCGGCTCCTTTGTTTTTGTCAGGAAGGTTGTAACAGAGTCAGCCGAAGAGCGCCTTCTGGGGGCAAAGGCGATCGGTCTTCTGGCGGCGCTAGGCTGGGCTTTTTTCCGACCGGCGGAAGCCTACTCGGTCATCCTCATGCCGGCTTCTTGGATGGTCTTTATTTTTTGGTTCGTAGTCTGGCAGATCGTTAAATCCGAGGGGGTGCTCCGTTTTTGGAGGCTTTTCCTGCTTAGCGGAATGATTGGTTTCGCGGCCATGGGGATCGCGACGGTTTTGTTCCTCGTCCCGCTCTTGGTGGCCGCGCTTTGCCTGCGCGGGCCGGGCGCGACGAGGCGGTGGCTCACCGGCGCCGTGCTCATCCTGGCCGGCGTGTTCGCGGGAGCATCACCAGCCTGGATGCATAACTATTTCGTCGCCCGCGATCCAGTGTTCCTGTCCGCCCACGGCGGGGTCAATTTTTGGATTGGAAACAATCCGGTGGCCAACGGCTATCCGAAATTTCCGCCTGGCCTGCGCGCCGGCCAGGCTGCGATGCTGGAGGATTCCATCACCACTGTCGAGCGGACGGTCGGCCATCCCCTGAAGCGCTCCGAAGTCTCGGCTTTCTGGTTGGAGAGGGCGCGAGCTTGGATTCGCCAGGATCCCGCCGCGTGGCTGGAGTTGCTTGGACTAAAAATCAAAAATTTCTGGAACGCTTTCCAATATGACGACATTAGCGTGATCACGGCGTTGCAGGATCAATCGATCATTCTTCCCGGGATCGGATTTGGCATCGTCGCCGCGTTCGGTCTGCCTGGTTTGCTAATCGCCTCCTGGAAAATTCCTAAGGCGCGCTGGATCGCAGCTGCGGTTCTGGTCCAGATGGTGTCGCTGCTCACGGTTTTTGTGACCGAGCGTTATCGTCTCGCGGCGGTGCCCGGCCTGCTCCTTTTCGCAGCGTTTGGGATTTGGGAACTTTGGCGCAATCTCGCAACCGGGCGGCTGTGGGAGTCGGCCGTTTTCCTTATCCTGCTTTTCTGCGCCACCGGCTTTGTCTCTCTTCCGCAAAAAGATCCCGGCCTTTGGGCGCTCGATACTTACAACTCCGGCTTGCAGGCCTTCGCGGCCGGTAATCTCGCCCTGGCCCGGCAGAAACTGGATCGCGCCTATGCCTACACTCCCTATAATGCCGAAATCAACCTCGCTGAAGGTAATCTGCGGCTCGCCCAAGGGAATATCGCAGGAGCGAAAGACTTTTATCTTAGATCTCTGCAACTCGATCCACGAAACAAAAGAAGTTACAACAACCTGGGAATTCTGGCTTTGAAAGAGAGTCACTTGGATCTGGCGGTGAAGTTTTTCCGGAAAGCGCTCGAAGAAAACCCGCACGATCCGAAAACTTTTTACCTCCTCGCGCAAGCGCACTTCCAAGCCGGTGATTTAACGACGGCGCACGCCATGCTCGAGCAAGCCATCAAGCTCAAGGCGGATCAGCCCGAGTTTCTTGCTTTCAGAGAAGAGATGGAAAAAACGATGCAATCACGAAACTCAAAAGATTGAGCATCCCGACGTTCGAGGCCGCGAGATAGTGCGATGGCTATCTATCGGGCGAATCTATCGCCATCCTTCCACCACGGCGGGCTGGAGATCCTCCAGCTCCTGCACTTTAATTCCGACAGGCAAGGAGACCGCCAGGGCCCGAGCGCTGGTCGCATGGACTCGCAGAAAGCCTCCCACTCGGGCTTGCCAAATTTGATCGTAGGGCGCGCCGTGCCAGCCGCCATTTGGATCCTGGTAAAGCGGATACGGATCTGGTAACTGGACTTCGGTCGTGGGAAACGGAAGCGAGTCGGCCAGAAATACTCGATGACCGGAATGCAGAGCCTCGGCCACCCGTGCGAGCACTGGTTCATGCGCGTTCGCCTTGCGCATTTGCGCCACGACCAAGTCATAACGATGAAAACGATGATCATCCATCGGCGGAATGGTCACGATCTCAGCCGGGCCATGATAATATCGACAAAAAGTGATCGCGCATTCCCAACGAGGAAGCACGATAACATCTCCTTTTCGTGATAGCTCTTCGATCCGCGCGGCGATGAGATCGACGTTCGTCTGCCTTGTCGGCATCTCTCGCCACGAGAGCGGTAGCGTTAGACATAGAAACGTGAGGGCGACAAGCGGCCGAAGACTGCGGAGAACAAGCCGCGCAGCCTGCCGATGGGCCGTTATCGTCCACGCGCCAAAGATCGCGTCCAGGGTGCAAGCCACGAAGACCGCAAGCGTGATATAGTACCAAGGCCGAGTGTAATAGTTCAGCGCTCTGAGAAAGACCGCGTATCCTGCGACGCCAACCACCAGGTTGACCAAGGCAAAAAGAACTACAGCCGGAAGCCGGTCGGAAGCACTTAGAGATCGCGCAGCAGTGAAAAGCCTTCTTCGCCTGAAAGACATAAGAGGAGCCGCGACGATGGCTACACCGAGGCTAGCCGCGACCAGGCCCACCCATAACCAGATGGCACCTGGCCGGGGCGATCCCATCACTTCGCAGGCGCGTTTCCATAGCCACGACAACGTGGTTGGATAACTCACTAAAAATGTCCATGCCCGCATGCGAATAATGATCGGGACGTAGGGTAACAAAGATGCAGCCGCCATCGCGCCGATGCCAATTATGATGCTAACCGTGCGCCATGCCTTGGCGCGCACCGCTACGACCGACGCACCGAAGGCGATCGCCAGCAGGAGAACTGAATTGTAATAGAGACACTGCACACTAAGCACCGCGAGGACTGCGGCGACCGCGATCCGACTGGCAGAAGGGCGCGAGGGTTGTTCCACCAGCCGCCAAAAACTCCTGAGTGTGAGCAAAATCAGAAGGATGCCCAAGCCATAGGCACGGTTGGAGTCACCGTAGCGCACAATCATAGGGTTCAATCCTACCAAGGCAAGCGAAAGCACCGGCAGCCGGCAACCGAAGGCCCGTGCGTTGCTCCACAAGACTCCAAGGATTCCCAGTCCAATAAGCAAGCCAAGACCGCGCAGAGCTTCGTCATTCCCGACTCCGACAACGCTCGTCCAGGCGCGGAGCACGGCGAAGTACAGAATTGGGAACGAGTCGTAGTCGAGAAAGTGCCAGACCTCTGCGAGCGTAGGAAGCGTTGCAAGGTTCACGCTATTTGTCTCGTCGCGCCAAAGACCACCCACTTCCGTGGCGAACCGGATGTGCAGGGCAGCAGCGGCCATCGCGACTAACCCTACCGATATCCAGTCCAGCCAATCGAGCCAGCGCGCAGGATTAGTGGGACGGCTCACGGCATGACGAGCCTCAGACGATACCTCCACCCTATCTCCCAAAACCGCGGCCTTTCCCGGGTCTGGAAGCTGCGCCAGTCCGTTCACTGTTTGCAACCCACGACGACGGCCTGAACAAGCAGATCTCGCATTCCGAAATAATACTCGACGAGATTGAATCCGGCGCTTTCGACGACTGCGCGCGCTTGTTCGCGCGATTCGAGCAGGGAAATCTCCGCCGGGTGGAGACGCGTTGTCTCTGCACCGTTAGGGCGAAACAGATCCAGGATGCGATGGATCACCTTGAGAGCAAATACACTGGTCGCGCGGCGATGAGGCCAAAAGATCACAACTTTTCCGCCCGACTTAACCGTCCGACCCATCTCGCGAAGAATTTGCACGATCTGCTCGTGAGTGAAGTGCTCGACAACGCCGAGGTTGTAGGCGCCGTCGAAAGTCCCGGTCGGGACATCGTCGAGGTGGAGAATGTCACCGTGGCGGATGGCTTCGGCGTGCGGATTGTTGCGACGATAGGATTCAAGCGCGGGCAAAGAGATATCGACCGCTGTGATTCGCATTTCGCGCGAAAGTTCCATGTCCACCTGGCCGGACCCGCAACCAGCATGAAGGAGCCGGGAACCTCGCGGAAAATGTTTCCGAATGCTGTGGTTCAGATTTCGCCGAATCGCGATCCGGCGATAAATGCTGGCAATAGATGCGTAAATGCGCCGACTCTTTTCGCACCCCGGTAGCCAATAAGAGTCCCAGCCTTGGGGATCATGCAATGGCGACCCGGACGCGAATATCGGTAGCATGCCTGAAGATCGAATTAATTCCGCGTTAGGAGACTCATAAGCCATTGGTTTTCCCGGTGTGTGAGTTCGCACAGAGACTTCGGCATCGCCGCGCCATGATCATGCTAGCTCGAGCGACTCGACTCTTTGCGACGCAGACAGCCGCTGCGGATGGAGAGCGCGCGACCAGCCGAGCTTGAGAACAGCACGGGCGCATTCAACCATAATCTGCAAGGACATTTTAGAGGCACCACGGCAACGCTCCGTAAAGACGATCGGCACTTCGGAAATATGGAAACCGCGTCGCGTCGCGAGAAAATGAAACTCAACAATGAACCCGTAGCCGTTGGCGGCACATTTGTCCCAATCCATGGTCCGCAGTACGCGACTGCGAATCGCCTTAAATCCGCTGGTCGGATCTCTTAACGACAACCCTGTGAAGAATCGCGTATAGCAACCGGCAAAAAGACTGAGCAACAAGCGGCGTACCGGCCAGTTCATCACCCGAATGCCACCAACGTAACGAGATCCAAGAGCCACATCTGCACCATTTTCCAACTCCTGCAAAAGCCGCGGAATGGCTGCAGGGTCGTGTGAAAAATCGGCGTCCATTTCTACTGCGACCGAATACCCATGGTCGAGCGACCATTGGAAACCGTCGCGGCAGGCCAGCGCAAACCCGCGCAATCCTGTGCGGGCGAGCAGAAAGACGTGGCTTCCAAAAAGCGGATGCGCCCGCACGATGTCACCCGTCCCATCCGGCGAAGCATCGTCGACAATGAGGACGTCCACTCCTCTCGGTAAGGCTACCACTTCATCGATTAGGCTTTGAATATTTGCCGCTTCGTTGTACGAGGGCACGACGGCGACGGCCGTCGTTGCTGGCGCAGGCGTGAGACCAATTGGGTGCGGTGCTTTTAAGCTCACAGATGTATTCTTAGCAGATCTCGTTCCCAAAGTGCCGGCCGCCGGATCGAGATCAAGGGCGGGCTCTGATTGTGTTTCACGCAAATTGCTAGACTCTTCGCCTATGCCATTCGACTCCCTGCGTCAGCGTCGCCTCTTTCTCGTAGGAATCGCACTTGTTTTCCTGCTCGGCGCTTTTCTCCGGCTTCCGTCTTCGCTCTTTGAGGGCCCAGCCGTACCACCACTCGAAAAGCTAGACCCCCTACACCCGACTCCGGCGATGATGGGCATCGGGTTTGATGAGAATCTCTACCGGAAATATGTCGATAGTCTCACTCGTACGGGGCTGGGTGATTACCCCGAGATTGTCGATCATTACATCGAGGTGCAGAAGACGTTGCCGGGGTCGATCCTGCCTCCAGTTCGCTTTCTCTTTATCTTTGCCGGCTATCTCTGGCATCACGTTTTCGGGAGTGATGCGCTTGTTGCGTTGCATAATGTCGCGTCGCTCTTCAGCATCCTGACTCTCCTGCTCGCGGCTGGCTTTGCCTGGCGGCTGAAAGGTCCGCTCTTCGCGTTGGGCGTCGCCGCGCTGATGGCTTGCGCTCCCACTCAAATCCACATGTCGCAACACGCGCTCGTGGATGGCTTTTTTACCTTCTGGGCGCTGCTTGTTCTCTGGCTGCTCTGGGAAAACCTGCAGACGCCGCGCCGCTGGCAATTGCTGGCTGCCTATACCGTCAGTCTGGCTTTGCTCGTCCTGACAAAAGAAAATTCGTTCTTCGTTTGGATCGGTCTCGTCGCGCTCCTCGTGACTAATCGGTGGCTTCATTTTGGTGCGGCGAGTCGTGAGCTCGTTCTGGCCACACTGCTAGGTCCGCTGCTGGGCGTGGTCGCGCTGATCTTTTTGGCCGGAGGGATCTCGACCTTCCTCGCCACCTATCAGCTTTCGGTGAGTAAGAACTATATGCTCACCTATGCCATTCTGACCGGTGATGGACCGTGGCATCGCTATCTGGTCGATCTGCTCCTCGTCAGCCCGGTCATCTTGTTACTGGTCGTCGGCGCGCTTTTTCGGCTCGACCGCACTCAGAAACCCGAGCTTTTCCTGAGTGTCTTCGTGGGGGCGACTTATCTGATCATGTGCAATGTGAAATACGGGATGAATCTGCGTTATGCCAATATGTGGGACCTGCCTTTGCGAATTCTCGCCCTTAGCCAGATCCTCCATCTCGCGACTTATATGACCCGCTATCGTACGATAGCGATCGTCGCGGGAGTGACGGCGCTGTGCGCCTACGAAGTACGGCAATATGTGATCTTGTTCGTCCAGTTTCCTCTCTATGAACTGGTCACGGAAGGACTGTTGCGGGCGTTGCACATCCTGAAGACGCGTCCTATTCCCTAGGGTGGCGGCGGCGCGACGATCGAGAGACGAAGCGTCGATCGAAATTGGCGTTAGGCCGACTGCCTAAGAGCTGCGGTGCGCAGCGCAGTGCTCGACTCGATTGTTTCCCGCAGAAGCTGACTCGCTACCGGAAGAGCGCGGGCGCGAAAGCAAAGTTGATAGGAGAAGAGGCTTTTCGAGACCTGAAGGAGCAGTTGATTGATTTGCAGCAAAAACCGGCTCCAGCGGTTGCAACCGACTGCGAGCGGGAAAGGTGCTGGCACACCGCGGGCTTCGAGGATCTCGTAGCCCGCTTCCTCGAGGAGAGCACGCAAAGAGCGAAAGGTAAACAGACGGCGATGACCGAGGCCCAGAATACCTTTACGGCTGTAATTGAACTGGCCCAGCGCGAGCATGATGCGAGGGATGAAAAAGGCGACATTTGCGGCGGTGATGATCACCTCTGGGCGTTTGCGCGCGGTCCGCTGCCGGAGCTGGTCGACGAAACTTTCTGGATCGTGCAGGTGCTCGATCAAATCCATCAGGAGGATTTGATCGTAGACTGAAATATCCTCAGGAATTTGCGGCGCAGGCACGGCGACGGGCAGACCGGCCGGCGCGAATTCGTTGACTCCGAAGTCAACCGCCGTCACCTGACATCCGCGCTGTCGCAGAGCCTCTGCCACTTCTGCATGCCCGAGACCAAGTTGAAGGACTTCTTTTCCAGCTATGCCGGCTTCGACTGCGAAAGTCTGAGAGGAGGCAAACCCAAGCTTGTCGCTGTGCATCGTCGCGGCCGGATCGACATCGAATTTCCGGTCATAGAAAAGGTGAATGCGACAAAGCCGCGCTTTGATCGTGGCGCGGAAGACGTCGAGCGCGTAGCGCAGCCCGTTCACGTGGCAAATTTCGTCGCCGTAAAATGTCGGGATGGGCAGCTCGACGATCCGGAGATTTTTGAGAACGCACTGGATGATGATCTCCGTGTCGAAATGAAAATCGCGCGTGTTTTTGGAGAACGGAACCTGCGCCAGCGCCTTGGTCGCGTAGAGGCGGTAACCGGAGTGAAATTCCGAGAGCGCAGTGCCGAGCACTTTGTTTTGGAAAGTGGTCAGGACTTGGTTGCCGATCCATTTGTAGAGCGGCATGCCGCCCGCGCGCGCTGCGCGTTTGTCGATCATGCGCGAGCCGAAGACGGCATCGGCTTCTCCGCGTAAGAGCGGATCGAGCAGGGCGGGTAATTCCTCGGGAGCATATTGTCCGTCGCCGTGGACGAGCGCGACGATGTCGAAGCCTTCGTCGATTGCGTAGCGATAGCCGAGCTTCTGATTGCCGCCGTAGCCTTGGTTATCGACTGTGCGGAGGACGGTCATTTTCAACGCCGCGTGGCTCTGCTGGTAACGAAGCCCGTGTTGAAAGGTTTCGTCCTGTGACGAGTCGTCGATGATCAGGACTTCCACGTCGTCTTGGTGAAGCGAGGAGGGAATCCGGGCAAGGACGCGCTCGATCGTGGTCGCGGCGTTGTAGGCGACGATAAAAATCAAGACACGCTGACCGCGCAGGTCGAGCAACGGGACGAGGTCCATGCTCTCTTCGAGAAGCTAAAACCGGGCCATAGCCCAGCTCAGCGAGTTGTTTATCGCCCCCTTTGGAAGGCGCTGAGACAGCGCGCCCTACTGCACCGAAACTAAGCGCCGTTCCGCGCGGCGGAACTTCGCTGTCCAAGGACGGCGTTGGCCGTCGCGAGGAGCGCGCGGTCGTCGTTGTCGCTGAGGTCGCGGAGCGCTTCCTTGATTTTGCGCAGCGAACGCCGCACGAAAAGATCGGCGGCCACATGCTCGGTCGTGACCGAGTGGCCGTTGCGTCCCGCGCGGGTGAGCTCGGAATCCCAGCGGCTGAGGACGCAGGTGGTCGCGAAAAGTTCCATCGCCGCGACCGCGACGCGTTCCTGAATGAGCTGCATGTCCATGACCGGCTCACGATAGGTGATGAGGGCTTTGTTGACCGCGAAATTAAAACGCCAGACGAGGCGCCCGAGCTGGCTCGCGTACGAGCGCAGCTTCTCCGAACGGACTGGCACTTCCGGCACTTTGACCGCGGCGCTGAGGCGCTTGAGACCGGCGCCCCAGGCTTTGCCGCGATCGGCGCGCCAGGGCTTCATGACGGTGTCGAGCACTTCCTTGAATTCCATGCCCGGCCCGCGCATGCCGACGAGCGCGATGAACGAGATGAGCACTTCGTTGCTCCCCTCGCCGATCTGGTTGATGCGCGCGTCGCGGAGCATCCGCCCGAGCGGTGAATCGTCGAAATAGGCCGCGCCGCCATGGATTTGGAAGCAGTCGTTGACCGCGTCCCAGAGGCGCTCGGTGGTGAAAACTTTCAGCATCGCCGTCTCGAGCATGAAATCCTCGAACCCGCGATCGATCAGCGAGGCCGTCACCTGCGTCATCGCTTCCATCGCGTATACGTCGGCCGCCATCCGCGCGATTTTTTTCTTCACGAGATCGAAATCGCCGAGCGTTTTCTGGAATTGCTTACGCGAGTTCGCGTGGGCCACGGCCAGCTGCAGCGAGGTCTTGGCCGCACCGGTGCAGCAGGCACCAAAAGTCGTGCGCCCGAAGTCGAGCACGGTGAGGGCGACGCGCAGACCTTTGCCGAGCCTGCCGAGGACGTTTTCCTTCGGCACCTTCACATTGTTGAGTCGGAAACGCCCGGTCGCGGTCCCGCGGATCCCGAGCTTCGGCATGCGCGGCTCGAGCATTTCGAAGCCTTCCATGTCGGGCGTGACGAGAAACGCGGTGATCGCGTCCTTGCCCGGCTTCCCCGGGACCGGCGTGCGCGCCATCACGGTCAGCACCTGCGCGATCGAGGCATTGGTTATGTAACGCTTCTCGCCGTTGAGGACGTAGTGACTGCCATCTTCGCTCGGCTCGGCTTTGGTCTGGACATTCGCGGCATCGGAACCGGCCTGCGCTTCCGTGAGCGCGAAGGCTGCGAGTTGCTCGCCGTTCATCAGCTTCGGGAGCCATTTTTCCTTCTGCTCTTTCGTCCCGAAAAGCAGGAGCGCGCGAATCCCGATCGAGTGATGCGCGTTTGTGAAAACCGCGGTCGAAGCGCAGCGCGCCCCGATTTCTTCGAGAATTTGGCAATACATCATCTGGGTGAACCCGCGGCCGCCCACTTCCGTCGGCGCGGTCATCCCGAGCACGCCGACCTGGCCGAGCCCGTCGATCACTTCCCGCGGGATGTCCGCGTTCCGGTCGATCTCCTCCGGGTGAAGATGTTCCTCGAGAAAAGCGACCACTTCCTGACGCGCGCGCTCAAGCTGCGCCTCTTGCTCATCGGTCAGCCGCGGATAAGGCATCGCCCAATCCGCAATGAAATCGCCAAGGAAAAGCCCCTTTGCGAAGCCGAGTTCCTGCTTGCCGGTGAAGAGGAGTTCCTCCGCCTGTTTGATCTCCTGTTGCCGCTGAATTTCCGTCTGAGTGAGTGCCATAGATAAAAAGGCCGGCGCGCACCGCCGGGAAGTTTACAAAGTTAAAACGAAGCCCCGCACTCTCCACGGGACGGCAGCTTCCCGCAAACCCGGGAGCGAAAAGAAAGGCGGCGGGGCTACGAAAACCGCGGCGGAGCGTTGTCATCGCCAGCCAACGCAGCGCGGCATTGTCATCCCGAGTCGGCGTAGCGCAGCGTTGTCACCCCGAGTTGGCGCAGCGCGGCGAGGGATCTCACAGGCGTTGCTCGACCTTCTGTTTTTTACCCGCGTCGCACGACGCTTGTGAGATCCCTCGTCGTCTGCGCGACTCGGGATGACAGAATGGAAGAGCGCCGCAGTTCCCGCGAAACGCCGCCGCCAGCGTTACGACGAAACCTTCGCGAAGACGCCGATCAACGGCCGTCGCGAGGGCGTTTTCGCCCGGAAATCACTCACAAAACCTGTCGGGGTCCGGATTTCCACGTGCCCAGCCGCCCGGCCCGAGCCATAAACCAGCACCGAACCGACCGGCGCCTGATACGGATCGCGCACCGCGAGCCGCACGAAACCGTAGCTGTGCATGAGTTCATCACCCGCCTGGCGCGCATATTCCGTTTTCGGGTAGGAAGTGACCGCGCCGGAAGCGAGGAGCGCTTCCTTCACGTAACGCCAGCAGCGCGATTTCGAGTGCGCGTTGGCGCGTTCATCGGCGATCGTCGCCGCGCGCAAAAGTTTCGGATCGAGCCGCGAGCTGCGGCTGGAGCGCCGGGGCGAAACGGTGAAGAGCGACCGGCCGGTGTAGGAGCTGATCACTTTCGCCGACTCGATTTTGCCGTCGGCGCTTTTATAGACGAACCGCGTCATCGCAGCTTCTTCAGCGGTCGCCTGCGCGGTTGACAGACACAGGGCGCAGCAGCCCGCCGCGATGAAAGAAGAGAAAAAAAGCCGGCGCACGAAGCGTTCCTTATGAGGGCGATCGTGGAGGGGTGCAACCACAAATGTATGCAACACGCTCATTTCTTAGCATTTTGCGGGCGAGCGAGCTGGAAATTATCGTCGACGCTATAATTACTGTAGAGGCTCCGCTCGCCCTTGTAGACGCTTCGCTCTGCGAAGCGCGGGTGCGGTGCCATCTGGTAGCATCCTCACACCCGCGTTTCCCAGAGGGAAACGTCTACAGGGACCGGTTGAAACGCCCCGGCGGAATTACGTCCGCGCCGCAACCACTTTCCCGGTCACCTCGCCGAAGCCAACCCGGAATCCATCCCCTTCCGCCCATCCGCTGATCGTCAACCGGTCACCATCCTCCAGCCACTTGCGGCTTTCCCCGTCCGGCAACGCGAGCGGGTTCGCCCCGCGCCAGGTCAGCTCCAGCAAGCTTCCACGCGCATCGTCGTCCGGGCCGCTGATCGTCCCGCTCGCGAGCAGATCGCCGGGTTGGAGATTGCAGCCACCGACCGTGTGATGCGCGAGTTGCTGCGAGATGCTCCAATAAAGGTTCCGCATGTTGCTCCGCGTGATCGTCTGCGGCGCACTCATCTTCTCGCTCTGCAGCGCGACCTCGAGCTGGACATCGAAGACGAAATCCTCCGGCGCGCGCAGATACGGGAACGGCTCCGGCTCCTGCGCCAGAAGCGACCGGCGAAACGGCGCGAGCGCCTCCAGCGTCACCACCCAGGGCGAGATGCTGGTGCAGAAATTCTTCGCCAGAAACGGCCCGAGCGGCTGGTATTCCCAGGTCTGGATATCGCGCGCGCTCCAGTCGTTCATGAGCACGAGGCCGAAGATGTGGTCGGTGGCCTGCGCGATCGGGACCGGCTCTCCGAGTTCGTTAGGCGGGCCGATCAGGAAGGCGGTTTCGAGTTCGAAATCGAGCGCCTTGCTCGGGCCGAAACTGGGCGCGGTCGCGTCGGGCGCTTTCGTCTGGCCGTGCGGCCGGCGGACGTCCGCGCCGCTCGCCACGATCGAGCTGGCGCGGCCGTGATAGGCGATCGGCAGGTGCCGCCAATTCGGCATAATCGCGTTCTCCGCCCCGCGAAACATCGTCCCGACATTAAAGGCGTGGTGATAGGAAGAATAGAAGTCGGTGTAATCGCCCACGCGCACCGGCAGCTGCATCGTCACCTCATTTTGCCGGTGAAACACACGGGAGCGGAGCGCCTGGTCGTCGCGTAACGTCGCGGTCTCGGCCGCGAGCAGGTGCTGCAAAATTTCGCGCACTTTCAGCCAGGCCGGGCGCCCGAGCGCGAGGAAGCTGTTCAGCACCGGCTCTTGAAAAACCGGACGCTCGCCGAGACCCGCCTCGCGAAAATGTCCCGCTTCCTCGAGCGCGGCGAGGTCGACAATTTCCTCACCGATCGCCGCCCCGGCGCGGGCTTTCTCGTCGTTAGGCCGAAAGATGCCGTACGGCAGATTCTCGAGCGGGAAGTGCGAGTCGGGAGCGACATCGATGAAAGAGCGGAGCGGAGTAGCCATGGCTCAATTGTAGGGGCGGGCGCTGCGCCTGCCCAATGGCAAATTGGCCGCTCGCGATTGTGACTAACCTCTGACTTTTGCCGCCGGTTGGGGAGGCGTCTGAAGTCGGTCATCCCGAGCGCAGCGCAGCGCAGTCGAGGGATCCCGGGGAGTGAGCTTTAAGGTTGCGCCGCGGGATTCCTCGACTCCGCTGCGCTCCGCTCGGAATGACCCAGTTCTTGAGGAAGCCTTTTCGGAGGTCGCTTACCAGAAACCCAGAGCGCGCAGGTCCTCACGCGGCTCGTCGAAACTGCAGCTGCCTAACGACGTCACCAACCGCCGCCGCTCGATGATTTTAGCGGTCGCTATTGTCCAGTCGCGCCAGCGAAAAAACTCGTCGTCGAAAGCGAACGAAGTTGCGTCTTCATCGAGCAGCATTTGCTCGGTCTGCGCGACGTCCCAGTCGTGTTCCGCCGCGAGAACCCCAGCGCCGAGAACGTTAAGAAAGCCGTGCATCTTCGTGCCGACGCTCTCGTGAAAAAGCCGGACTGGATGGTGAAGCCCGGCGGTAAATTTGATCGCGACCCCGGTGCGCGCCGCGCTCACAAGGGCTTTCGCAATCGCCGCCGCCTCGGGAAAAACGTCGGCGGTTACACCGCCCGTGCGGAGCTTGAAACCCGCGTCGCCGCCGCGTAGCTGCTCGATCGTCGTGGTTGCGCGCGCCGCGGGCGCTTCCCAGAAAACCGCGAGCGCCGAGGCGCCTAACGACTCCGGCGCGACCTCGTCCGGCACCGGCATTTCCAACTGCACGACACGCGCGCGGCCCTGCGCTTTGTCCGCAAAATCGTCGATCGCGCGCTGCGCCGATTGCACCGCCGCGCGACACGCCGCAGCGTCTTCGGTTTTCGGCCCAAGCGCGGAAATCTCCAGCGGAAAATCGCGCTCGAAATGGGCGAGTTGCTCGACCGCTGCGGCAAACTTCGCCACCGGGAGCACGAAAGCGCCGAGCATCCAGCGCTCGTCCGAGCGCACATAGGCGGCTTGATTTTCCAGCGCCGGCTCGAGCTCCAGCCCGGCCGGCGGAAAAAGCCCCGCGTAATCAATCGAGCGCGCAAGCAAAGCGCGAAGAGCAGCGGCCGGCATGCGCCACTCAACCGCGCCTCCCCCACGCCCGTCAACCGCGCTTTCCCGCACCCGCGGGCGCGTGGAACCGCCTCGACAGCCGAATCATCGGAAGAATGGAAATCAAACTCGACGAGGAACCCCGAAAAGAGGGCCCGGAAGAAAGCCCGAAGAACACCGTGGTCACGCCGCACCTTCGCGTGCACGAAATTTTGCAGCGTCCGTTTGACGTCCGGTCGGTCTCCATGACCGGGCTCTTCCTGCTCGCGCTCTTTTACACGATCTTTTTCCTGCGCTCGCTTCTCCTCCCGATCGTGCTCGCGTTGCTCCTGAGCTATCTCCTCCGGCCGATCATCCGCGGACTCGCGCGGATCAAAATCTCGACCCATTTAGGGTCCGCGCTGCTCCTGCTCTCGCTCGTCGGCGGCCTCGCTTATGCGGCTTCTTTCCTCGCCGCACCCGCGGCCGGCTGGCTCGAAAAAGCGCCCTACAGTCTGCATCAATTGCAGCAAAAAATGCTGCCGCTAAAAAAGCCGATGGAGAAGGTCGCCCAGGCCAGCGGTGCAATTGAAAACCTGACCGCCCCGGCGACCGCGCCGCAGCAGCAAAAGACTCAAACCGTGGAAGTGAAGCAGCACGCGCTGGCCGAGAAAATCATGGTTCAGACGCCGGAGTTCATCATCAGCGCGCTCACGATGCTGATCCTGCTCTATTTCCTCCTCGCCTACGACGGGGTTTTCCTGGCGAAGGTGATCAAGCTCATGCCGACGCTTTCGGATAAAAAGCGCGCGGTTTCGATCGCGCACGAGATCGAGGAGCAGGTCTCGAAATATCTTTTCACGATCACGGTGATCAATTGCTGCCTCGGTGCGGCGGTCGGTCTGACCGTCGGCCTGCTCGGTTTGCCCAATCCCACGATGTGGGGCGTGATGGTCGCCGTCCTGAATTTCATTCCCTACCTCGGCGCCTTCACCGGCATCGTCTGCATGACCCTGGGCGCGATCCTGAGCTTCGACAGCATCAGCTACGCGCTCCTTTTCCCCGCCTCCTATTTGGTGATCGCGACGTTGGAGGGGAATTTTATTACCCCGATGGTGATGGGGCGCTCGCTCACTTTGAACCCCGTGCTGGTGCTCCTGTCGCTCACCTTTTGGGGTTGGATGTGGGGCATCGTCGGCGTTGTCCTGGCGGTTCCGATCCTCGCGGCGTTCAAGATTTTCTGCTCGCACATCGAACCGATGGAGCCGCTGGCGGAATTCATGAGCTGAGCCGCGCGCTTTCCGGGTAGCGCCCACGTTCCGTGGGCTGGCGACGGTGTTCCACCGTCGCGAACTTTCCTTGCAGCGCGCCATTCTCTTTACGCTCACATCTTCAGAACAGTTCGTGGCGGTGAAACACCGCGCCCAGCCCAGGGACCGTGGGCGCTACCCGGGCAAGGCCGCGCCGCGAGCGT
>JBBSUP010000084.1:0-15826 GCA_038234295.1 Chthoniobacterales bacterium | reverse complement strand
GGCGCGCATGAAGATTATCATCGGCCGACCGATACCGCGGAGAAGTTGGACTACGAAGGCCTCGAGCGGATCACCAAATTCTCCCAGCAAATCGTGCTCGACCTCGCCCAGACTAACGAGAAGCCCGACCTCGCCAAAGTCGAGCGCACCGGCCCGGCCGGCGGTGGCCGCGAAACCTTGCGCGCCTACCTCGGGACAATTCCGGACTACACCACGGAGGTGAAAGGCGTGAAGTTAAGCGGCGTCCGCGGCGCGAGCCCGGCGGAAAAAGGCGGCCTCAAAGGTGGCGACGTCATCGTCGAATTCGGCAGCCAGAAGATCACGAACATTTACGATTACACTTACGCCCTTGATGCAGTAAAAATCGGCCAACCGGTCAAAATGATCGTGGAGCGCGGCGGCCAGCTCCTCACCCTGACGGTCACGCCCGAAGCACGGAAGTAGCAATTGTAGAGCGAACGCTCCGGTTGCCCCGGTCTGCGGCACTAACCGGGCAGGGAAAGAGCGCGCCCTACATTTGCCGATCAGCGCTTAACCTCGCGCAAGGCGCGCAGGGTCGCGTCATCTACCTCGATCACGATGTCCGCATAGGTCTCGAGACAGGCGAGAATCGCCTCCCGCGGACCCAGCCGCCATTCGTCGCTGCCGTAAAACGCGTCCTGACTGCGCTGGCGTTCGGCGAGATCGAGATAGGCCCGGATCAGGAAATAAGAGGACGCGTCGTGCAGCGACGCCCCTTGCGCGACGACATCGATCTTCCAGCGACGCAACATGGGGAGAGCCTCCTCGGCAAACAACCGCTCGAACTGCGGGCGCGTCCCCGCTTTCAACTGATACGAACGAATCTCGACGATCACTTGCCGTTCGTCATCGCGGTCATGGTTTACAGTTACTTCGTCCCCTGGATTTTTTCATCCTGTTGACTCATTCTGCGGCTCCCCAGTTGCCGCCGAAGTTTGACTCCGTCTCCGCGTGCCGTATCGGTGCGCGGAACGATGACTTTCTTCCGGCGCAAATTCTTTCACCTGCTTTGCGCATTTTTCGCGCTCTTCGTCGTGACCGGCGATCTGGTCGCGGACGCGGTGCACGACGCCAGCGGCGCCTGTGTGACGGAGTCGCAAAGCGGCAACCATGCGAGCTGTCCGGCCTGCGGCTGTGCGCTGCATGTCGGCGCGGCACTTGGTTTCGATCAGGTGGCGGCTTTCCTGCCGAATGAGATCGCGACAGCGGTCGCGGAGTTCTCCCCCAGGCGGAGCCTGGCTCCGCCGGCGGAGATCGATCATCCGCCTCAACTCGCCTAACGGCCCGGGCGGCCGCGTCGTGCCCTAACGACGCGGTATTTCATCCCTCGGGCTCTCTCTGCACCGGGCGCGCGAATTTTATCGCCGCCGTCCCCAGCCGCTTTCCGGCCAGTGCTCCAAATCTCTACCCGCATGTCTCTTCAACAATCGAAAAAACTTCTCACTTTAATGCTCCTCAGCGTAACGGCCGCTCACGCCGAGACGCTTCCGGAGCTGACCCGCGAAGCGCTCCGCAACAATGCGGAACTCCGCGTTCTTGAGGAGGGCGTGGCCTCCGCGAAAGGCGGGGTAACTACCGCGCGGACCTATTCGAATCCTGAGCTAACGCTCGCACCGGGAGTGAAGCGGGTTCGCGAGGCCGGCAATTCCAAATCGGAATTTCACGGAATCTTCGAACTCAGCCAGCTCTTCAAATTTCCCGGAAAGCGCGCGCTCGAAATCGCGATCGCTCGGCGCGGAGTGCGGTCACGCGAGATTGCCTTGGACGCGCTTCGCTTTCAACTCGCGGCTAAGGTGCGCCAAACGTTCTACGAATCGCTCGCCGCGAAAAAGGCGTTGGAAGTCCGAGGCGAACAGGTCGAATCGGCGAAGGCTTTTGTCGCCTCCGCGGAGAAGAGGGTCGCGAGCGGCTTTGCGGGAGATTTCGAGACGGTCAAGAGTCAGGCCGACTTGATCGCGGCGCGTAAGGCGCAGCGCGAAGCGGAAGGCCGTCTCGCCACCGCTCGGGTGGCGTTGAACACTCTGCTCGGGCGTTCGCCCGCGGCGGCGTTGGAGATTTCCGGAACCCTCGAAAACGTCGCTCCGCGCGGAAGCTTGCCTGATTTCACCGCGCTCGCGCTGGCGCGAAATCCGGCGTTGCTCGCGCAAAACGCGGAAGCGGAAAAGGCGGGATTGAATCTACGTCTGACTCGTTTTGGCAATCGACCGGACTTCGCGGTTGGGCCCTCGGTCGAATACACCGACACCGAACAGATTTACGGTTTGAGCGCCACCATCGCGCTGCCGTTTTGGGATCGGAAAAAGGGCGAACTTGAGACCGCGACGGCGGAGCAGCGAAGAGTTTTGGCCGAAGTCGAGAAGCTGCGGTTGGAGATACGGGGCGAAGTCACCAAGGCCGCGCAGAACCTGCAACTCGCCAAAGAACAGCTCGCGCTTTACTCGCCGGAATTTCTCGACCGGCTGAAGGGTTTCGTGCGCCAGGCCGAACAAGGCTACGCCCAGAGTGCGACCACCCTCATCATCTATCTCGACGCGAAGCGCACCTACTTCGACACCCTGACTGACTACTACGAAGCGCTGGGCAACGTCGCCCAAGGCCGCGCCGAACTCGAATCGGCGGTCGGCGTTCCCCTCGAATTCAAACCCTGAATTTTATCTTCATGCAAAACCACAAACTCATCCTTAACTGCGGCGCCGCTCTGGCCCTTCTGACGCTCGCGGCCTGCGGCAACAAAGAAGCGGCGGCCGAGAAATCGGAAACCGAAGCGCCGACCGGGAAGCACGACGACAACATCGTTACGCTGACCGCAAAAAACCTCGAGCACATCGACCTGAAAATTGAGCCTGTCACGCTCGGCAGCATCGGGAAAACCTTGAAAGCCGCCGGCACGGTGAGCGCGAACATGAACAAAACGGCGAAGATCGTGACCACGCTGGAGGGGCGGCTCATGCAAATGAATGTCGACTTGAACGACAAAGTAAAAGCGGGCGATGTGCTCGGCCTGGTGCAGACACCAGAATTGTTAGGCAAGCCCCTTGAACTGAAAGCGCCGATCGCAGGCGTGATCATCGAACGCAAAGCCACTGTGGGAGAACTGGTCGGTAAAGAGACTGTCATCTACACGATCAGTGACCCGGGGGATTTATGGGTGATCGCGGAAATCAAAGAGCGCGACATCGGCGCTGTGAAGGCGGGACAGGAAGCGACCTTCAGCGTGCTCGCCTATTCCGGAGAGACATTTATAGGCAAGATCGTTCGCATCGGCGATGTGGTCGAGCCGGAGTCACGCACACTCGAGGCGCGAATCGAGACCAGTAACGTCGACGGCCGCTTGAAGCCCGGCATGTTCGCCGACGTTTCCATCACGACCACGGTCCTGGAAAACGCGCTCGTCATTCCTGACAAGTCACTCGAAACCGACGGCGCGAATCAGATCGTCTTTGTCTCGTTAGGCGAGAACAAATTCGAAAAACGCGCGGTCGAGCCGGGACTGGAAGCAGAGGGGCGCGTCCAGATTCTTAGCGGGATCAAAGCCGGTGAAAAGATTGTTACAGAAGGTGGCTTCATTTTGAAAAGCGAGCAGCTCAAGGGCGAGCTCGGAGAGGAATAGCCGATGATCAACGCGATTCTAAATTTCTCCGTCCGCCAACGCATGCTGGTGCTGATTGGCGTCGCAATTCTGACCGGTTTCGGTTTGCTCGCGGTCAAACAAATCCCGATCGACGCCTTTCCCGACGTGACCAACGTGCAGGTGCAGGTGCTCGCGACGGCAGGAGGGATGTCGCCGCCGGAAGTGGAAAAGCTCGTCACCTGGCCGATTGAAATCCAGATGGGCGGATTGCCGCGGCTGGAAGAGATCCGCTCCGTTTCCAAGATCGGACTCTGCGCCATCACTATCGTCTTCGAAGACGGCGTGAACGATTACTTTGCCCGTCAGCTTGTCTCCGAGCGGCTGCAGGATGTACGCGGCAACTTGCCCGCCGGTGTAGAAGTTTCGCTCGGTCCGATTACGACCGGTCTCGGCGAAGTGTTCCAGTACACCTTGGAGAGCAAGGACAAGAAGAAGTACGACGCGACCGAGTTGCGCACGATTCAGGATTACATCGTGCGCCCACTCCTGCGCACCGTCCCCGGCGTGGCTGACGTCAATTCTTTCGGCGGGCTAACGAAACAATATCAGGTCATCATCAAACCTGAGCGTTTGCTTTCCCAAGGCGTCACGCTCGCCCAGGTTTTCGAAGCGCTGGAGAAAAATAACAGCAACGCCAGCGGCAACTTCATCGAGCATCAATCCGAGCAATATGTCGTGCGTGGGCTCGGCCTAGTGCAAAACCTCGACGACATCCGCAACATCATCGTCGGCGCAAAAAATCACACTCCCATCTACGTGCGCGACGTGGCGGAAGTGAAGGTCGGCGCGGAGCTGCGGCAGGGCGCGGTCACGATGAATGGCCAGGGTGAAGTGGTCGCCGGCATTGTCCTCATGCTTAAAGGTGGGAGCGGACGCGACGTGGTCAACGCCGTCAAAGCCAAACTCCCCGATATTCAGAAAGCGCTCCCAAGCGGCGTCACGCTGGACCCGTTCTACGACCGGACCGACCTGGTAAAAAAGGCGATCCACACCGTGACCAAGGCGTTGAGCGAAGGCGCGGTTTTCGTCCTCATCATCCTGATTGTCCTGCTGGCCGACGTGCGCAGCGCGATCATCGTCACGCTCGTCCTGCCGCTGGCGGTCCTCTTCGCTTTTATCATGATGAAATGGTACGGCCTGAGCGCCAACCTGATGTCGTTAGGGGGGCTCGCCATCGGCATTGGCATGATGGTCGATGGCGCGGTCGTGATGGTGGAAAACATTCACCGCCATCTGACCGAAAAACGCGACGACGTGCGCCACGAGCACGGCGGAAAAGTCGAGACGGTGCTTTACGCGGCGAAGGAAGTCGGCCGCCCGATCGTCTTCGGAATCTTTATCATCATCCTCGTTTTTCTCCCGCTTTTCACCCTGCAGGGTTTCGAGGGAAAAATGTTCAGCCCGCTTGCTTTCACGATTTCGTTCGCGCTCCTCGGTTCGCTCATTCTCTCGCTCACTTTCGTGCCGATGCTCTGCACGTTTCTGCTCAAACAGGTGCCGCACGAAAAGGATCCGTTTCACATTCGCTGGCTCAAGCAATTTTACGCCGCCACCCTTCAACCGTGCGTCCGGCATCCCTGGCTGGTCGTCCTCGCCGCGCTGGTCGCTCTTCTCGGTTCCTTCGCGCTTGTGCCGCGGATTGGCACGGAGTTCTTGCCGTCGCTCGATGAAGGCTCGATCGCCGTGCAGACGTTTCGTATTCCAAGCATCTCGCTGCCCCAGTCGCTCGCCCTGCAGGGCAAGGCGGAAAAGATTCTGAAGAAATTTCCGGAAGTCATCGATGTGATTTCCAAAACAGGGCGAGCGGATATCGCGTCGGATCCGATGGGAGTGGAAATCAGCGATGTCATTGTCACACTCAAACCGCGCGAGGAATGGACCACGACAAAATCCAAGGAAGAACTGGTGGAGAAAATGCGTGAGGCGCTGGCGGATTTACCCGGGGTCGCTTCGAGTTTTTCCCAGCCCATCGCCCTTCGCGTGGATGAGCTGGTCAGTGGGGTAAAGTCCGCCATCGGCATTAAAATTTTCGGGGAAGACCTCGACGTGCTGAAACAGAAAGGCGACGAGGTCGTCCGCGTGCTCGCCACTGTGCCGGGCGCGACGGATGTCAACGTCGAGAAAGTCAGTGGGCTGGCCTACTTACAGATCGAGATCGATCGCGCGCGGATCGCCCGTTTCGGGATCAACGTCGCCGACATCCAGGACGTGATCGAAGCCGCGATCGGCAGCAAAGAGGCCAGTAAAGTTTATGAGGGATTAAAGGTTTTCGGCCTCGCCGTCCGTTTCCCAAAAGAAGCACGCGATGATGTCGAGCCGATCAAAGACATCCTCATCCCTTCGCCCGGCGGCGCACAGATTCCGCTCGGGCAACTGGCGCGCGTTTACGTTGCCGAAGGTCCCGCGCAAATCAGTCGCGAGAGCGCGCAACGCCGGATCGTCGTCGAGTGCAACGTGACCGGGCGCGACATCGGCAGTTTCGTAACCGAAGCGCGGCGAAAGATCGACGCGCAGGTCAAGTTGCCGCCCGGCTACGTCGTGACTTGGGGCGGGCAATTCGAGAACCAGCAGCGCGCCAACAAACGTTTCGCTCTCGTCGTTCCCCTAACGATTGCCGCGATCTTCCTGTTGCTCTTCAGTTCCTTCAATTCCGTCAAGCAAGCCGTGCTCATTGTCCTCAACATTCCGTTTGCGATGATCGGAGGCATCGTAGCGATCGTCATTGGCAATTTTAATCTGAGCGTGAGCGCGAGTGTCGGTTTCATCGCGCTCTTCGGCGTCGCGGTGCTTAACGGCGTCGTCATGGTGAGTTACTTCAACGAGCTGCGGCGGGAAGGCATGGCGGTCGATCTCGCCGTCATGCGCGGCGCGGTCCTGCGCTTGCGTCCGGTGCTCATCACCGCCAGCGTCGCCGCTCTCGGGCTTATTCCGATGCTCTTCGCGACCGGGCCGGGGAGCGAGATTCAGAAGCCGCTCGCCGCAGTTGTCATCGGTGGTCTCGTCAGCTCAACGCTACTGACGCTCTATCTCCTGCCCACGCTCTACAATGTTTTCGAGCGCAGAGCGCCATCCGCGCCGTCGCAGCCGTTGCCGGAACCGCCATCGACCAAGGAGCTAATGACCGCGTGAGAACGCGGAACAAAGGATTAGGCGGGATGCGATACACCGATCAAATTACGGATGGATAACCCCGTCCTCAAAGTTCTGCTCTTCGCGCTCGGCCCCGCTGCGGCGATGGCGCTTGGCGGCACCGTCGCGGCTTTCCGCGCCCCGGGTCCCCGTCTGAGCAGCTACTTCCAGCATTTTGCGGCCGGGGTTGTCTTCGCCGCGCTGGCCACTGAAGTGCTCCCCAGCGTGGTGCACGAAAAAGCGCCCGTCGCTGCGATCATCGGCTTTGCCTGCGGCACGGCGCTCATGCTTTTCATCCGCTGGCTGACAACGAAAAAACTTGGGCGCGGGAAGGACGCGCCCGGCGGCGAGCAGGGCAAGAGCGCATGGAGCATGGTCGCCACCGTGGGCGTTGATGTGCTGGTGGATGGCTTGCTCATTGGCATCGGCTTTTCCGCGAATGCGCAGACCGGACTGTTGCTCACCATCGCGCTCGGAATCGAAGTGCTCTTCCTCGGCCTCTCCACGGCGGCGTCGATGAACCAGGCCGGCTGGTCGCGCGGCGCGCTCATCGGGACGATCTGCGGTCTGGCGCTGCTGCTGCCCGCGGGCGGCACGCTCGGCGCGAGCCTGCTCGGCGGAATTCAGGGAGCGAGCCTGGAAGTGGCGCTAAGCTTTGGCGCGGCCGCCCTGCTTTACCTCGTGACCGAAGAGCTGCTCGTGGAGGCGCACGAAGTTCCCGAGACCACGCTCTCCACGGCCATGTTCTTCCTCGGGTTTCTCCTTCTCCTGATCATCGACATGGTGAGCCAAGGCAGCGGTTCCGCGTCCGCCACGCGTGGGGAAACTGCTCCGCCGTCACGAGAATTTCAGATTTCTGTAAGATGAAGAACAATCACGAACATCTCGAGAAGAACGGCGATTGCTGCGATCATGAGCGCTCGCACGAGGAACAGATACCGTCGCGCTCGACTCTGAATGAGGGCGTCGCGGCGAATGCCAGCACGGTCCTCCGGATCACCGGCATGGATTGCTCGGAGGAAGTGGCGCTGATCGAGAAGGCGTTGCGCCCGATGGATGGCGTGCGCGAGGTGCGAGCGAACGTCGTGACAGCAAAAGTGACCATCGCGCACGACGAACGGGTGACCGAGCACGCGTTGATCCAAGCGATTGGCGCGGCGGGCTTGAAAGCGGAGCCGGCGGATGCGCGCGAAAGCGGCAGTGAGGAAGTGGACGCCGCTCAGCGCGCTCGCTGGATTTCTGTCGGCCTGTCCGCTGCGCTCACCGCGCTCGGGTTGCTCGCGCAGTGGACCGGAATCGGGCCGGAGTGGGTGAATGTCGCGCTGTTCGTCGGCGCGATCATCGCGGGCGGTTGGTTCATTTTCCCAAAAGCGCTCGCCGCCGTGCGCCGGCTCGCGCCGGACATGAATCTGCTCATGACTGTCGCCGTCATTGGCGCGGCGGTCATCGGCGAATGGGCGGAAGCCGCGGCGGTCGTGGTTCTCTTCGCGCTCTCGGAAATGCTGGAGGCATTCAGCGTCCAACGGGCGCGGCGCGCGATCGAATCGTTGCTCGATCTCACGCCCGCCACCGCGCTGGTGAAACGCGGCCAGACGTTCGAGGAACTGGCGGTCGAGCAGATTGAAATCGGCGAAATCATCGCGATCAAATCCGGCGCGCGGGTGCCGCTCGACGGCGAAGTCTTGAGCGGCGCGTCAGCGATCAACCAGGCACCGATCACCGGCGAGTCGATGCCGGTCGAGAAAACTGCGGGCGATACCATTTTCGCCGGCACGATCAACGGCGCAGGCTCGCTGGAAGCCCGCGTCACCAAGCCCGCGTCCGACACGATGCTCGCGAAGATCATCCACCTCGTCGAGGAAGCGCAGTCGCAGAAAGCGCCGTCCCAGCGTTTCGTCGATGTCTTCGCGAGATCCTACACGCCCGGAGTCATGATCCTCGCGCTGCTCGTCTTTCTCGTCCCGCCGCTCGTCTTCGGCGGCGCGTGGTTCACCTGGACCTATCGCGCGCTCGTCCTGCTCGTCATCGCGTGCCCCTGCGCGCTCGTCATTTCCACGCCTGTCTCCATCGTCTCCGGGCTCACCGCGATGGCCCGGCGTGGCGTGCTCATCAAGGGCGGCGCGTTTCTTGAATCCATCGGCCGCCTTCGCGCCCTTGCGCTCGACAAGACCGGCACCATCACCGAAGGCCGCCCACGCGTGCTCGCCATCACCGCGCTCAACGGCAAATCCGAGGACGAAATCCTCCGCATCGCCGCCGCCATCGACACGCATTCCGATCATCCGCTCGCGCAAGCCGTGACGGCCTACGCCAAAGAATGCGGCATCACCTTTCCGCGCAGCGAAAACTACCAGTCCCGCACCGGGCGCGGCGCGGAAGGGGAGATCGACGGCCACAAATACTTCGTTGGCAACCATCGCTTCACCCACGAACTCGCCGTCTGCTCGGAAGAACTCGAAGCGCAACTCGCCGAGATCGAAAGCCGCGCCCAATCCGTCGTCGTGGTCGGCCATCGGCCGCACACTGATTGCCAAGGCGAAGTGCTCGGCATTCTCGCCGTGGGCGACGCCATCCGCGCCAACGCCGCGCAAGCCATCCGCGATCTTCACGCCGCTGGCATCGAGCGCGTCGTCATGCTCAGCGGCGACAACCAGCGCACCGCCGATGCCATCGCGAAAGAAGCAGGGATCGACGAAGCCCACGGCGACCTCTTACCCGACGACAAGATCGCCCGCATCCGCAACCTCCTCGCCGAGCATCAATACGTCGGCATGATCGGCGACGGCGTGAACGATGCCCCCGCCATGGCCGCCGCCACCGTCGGCATTGCGATGGGCGCCGCCGGCACCGACACCGCGATCGAGACGGCCGACATCGCCTTGATGAAAGACGACCTGAGCAAAGTCGCCGAGACTATCCAGCTTGGCCGCCGCACCCTGCGCATCATTCAGTTCAACATCGCCTTTGCTCTCGCAATTAAAGCCGTCTTCCTCATCCTCGCAGTGCTCGGCCACACCAGTCTCTGGCTGGCCATCGCCGCAGACACTGGCGCTACGCTTGTCGTCATCGCCAACGCGCTGCGACTACTCCGGGCGGTACCTGCGCCAACCAAACGATGAGATCGCGCTCTATGATGAGCCGCGGATTTCACATCCTCGCTACCGGAGCCGCTCTTTCGTTCTGCGGATGCGCGACCTGCGGCGAGCGGGAAAAAGCGACCCGTTGACAGTGCGCACACCGCACACGCAACATTGCGGTTCAGGAAAAGGTCGCGAGGTTACGAATCCACCAAACTGATGATCGGCTCAGGAATACTCAAAGGGATGGCGGTCACAGGCCGTAACTTCATCGGGAGTTATTTCGAGAAAGATCGCCTAACGACCGTGCAATATCCGGAGGAGCGCGATGTTCTGCCGGAGAATTCGCGCAACTTTCCGTTCCTCGTTTTCGACACGAACGATGCCGAAGCCGGCCTGCGCTGCGTGGCCTGCAAAATCTGCGAAAAGGAGTGCCCGCCGCAATGCATCTACATCGTCAAGAGTACGGACAAGAAGCCCGACTACATGAGCAAGCCGCAGTTTTATCCGGCGACGTTCGACATCGACATCTCGGTCTGCATGAGCTGCCAGATTTGTGTCGAGGTGTGCCCGTTTGAGGCGATCAAGATGGACCAAGTCTACGAGTTGAGTCGGCGTGAGCGGTTCGACGCGTTGCTCATGAACAAGAGCGAGCTCGCGAAGTCGAACGAGTACTACCATGGGATTCACCCGCGCGAAGCGGAGGCGGTCGACGCCGCGCTTGCCACCGCGGCCGCGGCGAAGAAAAAGCCGGCGGCAGCAGCGCCGCCTGGGTAGCGCCCACGTCTCGGGGGCTGGTCGCGGTGTTCCACCGCGACGAACTTTCCGGGTAGCGAGATCGTCAGGAGAAACGTCGCGGTAAGGAAAGTTCGCGACGGTGGAACACCGTCGCCAGCACCCGGGCACGGGTGCGCTACCCGGGCGTGAAGTCGGCGAGTAATACCACGGCATCCATCCGGGCAAAGCGGAGAGCGTGAATGCCGCACTCGCAGCCGCAGCGGCGGCGACGAAAAAGCCGGCGGCATCTGCACCGGCTGGGTAGCGCCCACGTCTCGTGGGCTGGTCGCGGTGTTCCACCGCGACGAACTTTCCTCGTGGCGCCGTCGTCAGAAGAAACGTCGCGGGAAGGAAAGTTCGCGACGTGGGTTATCTTCGGTCGTGAAGTCGCGTTTCTCTTTGGTTGCCGTTGTCGTCCTGTCGTTAGGCTCCTCCGCGCTGGCCGCGCCGGATTTCTCCGGGCTCTTTCACTGGCGTAACATCGGCCCCTATCGCGGCGGGCGGGTCCGCGCGATCTCGGGCGTGCCGACGCAGCCGAACGTTTTCTACTTCGGGCAGGTGAGCGGGGGCGTCTTTAAGAGCACCGACTACGGCCGGACGTGGAACCCGATTTTCGACGACCAACCGAGCGCCTCCGTCGGCGCACTCGCGGTCTCGGTGTCGGATCCAAACGTCATCTACGTCGGGAGCGGCGAGGGCTTGCATCGACCCGATCTCGCAGTCGGCAACGGCCTCTACAAATCGATCGACGCCGGAAAAACCTGGACCCACCTCGGCCTGCGCGATGGACAACAGATCGCGCAGATCGCGGTCGACCCAAAGAACCCCGATCACCTCCTCGTCGCGGTCGCGGGACATCCCTACGGGCCGAATGAAGAGCGCGGAGTTTTCCTCTCCACCGATGGCGGGAAGACGTTCACGAAGACGCTCTACAAGGACGAAAACACCGGCGGCGCGGATGTGCACATCGACCCGCAGAATCCGCAAAACGTTTACGCGTCGCTTTGGGAAGCACGGGAAGGCCCTTGGGAGAACGCCGCCTGGAACGGAACCGGCGGCGGCCTTTGGAAATCGATCGACGGCGGCAAAACCTGGCTGCAGCTCGGCGGCGGTTTACCTAACGACATCGTGCAGGCCAATCTCAGCATCGCCGCGAACGCGCCGCAAACTCTCTTCGCCGCGGTGGGCACGCCGAAGAAGGTGCAGCTCTATAAATCGACCGACGCGGGCGCGAATTGGAGTGTCGCGACCGAGGACGCGCGCCCCGCGGGGCGGATTGGCGGCGGTGATTTGCCGGTCGTGCGGATCGACCCGCAGAACCCGAAAACGGTTTACGCCACGAGCACGGTCTGCTGGAAATCGACCGACGGCGGGAAGACCTGGGAGGGCTGGCGGGGCGCCCCCGGCGGCGACGATTACCAGAACCTGTGGATCTCGCCTAACGACTCCAACGTGGTCGCGCTCGCGAGCGATCAGGGCGCGATCGTGACCGTGAACGGCGGCGCGACCTGGAGCTCGTGGTATAACCAATCGACCGCGCAGCTTTATCACGTCAGCGCCGACAACTCGTTCCCGTATCGCCTCTACAGCGGCCAGCAGGAGAGCGGCTCGGTCGGGATCGACAGCCGCGGGCCGAATGGCCAGATCACCTTCCGCGACTGGCACCCGGTGGGCGCGGAAGAATATGGCTACGTCGTTGCCGATCCGTTGAATCCCGAGATCGTTTACGGCGGGAAATTGAGCCGCTACGATCGGCGCACCCACGAGGCGCAGGACATCACGCCGAAGGCTTTTCGCTCGGAAGATTTCCGCGTCATCCGCACGGAGCCGGTGGTGTTTTCGCCGGTCGATCCGCATCTTTTGTTCTTCGCCGCGAACACGCTCTGGCAGACGCGCGATGGCGGGCAGCATTGGGAACAGGCGAGCCCCGACCTCTCGCGGAAGACCTACGAAATCCCGGCGAGCGTCGGGAAGTTTCGCGATCAACCGACCGCACAAACGAAGCAGCGCGGCGTGATCTACGCGGTCGCGCCTTCGCGGCTCGACGTGAAAAGGATCTGGGCGGGCACGGACGACGGACTCATTCACCTTACGACCGACGGCGGCAAAAACTGGCGCGATGTGACCCCGCCGCAGCTCGGACCGTGGTGGAAAGTTTCGGTCATCGACGCAAGCCACTTCGATGCACAGAGCGCCTACGCGGCGGTGAACACGATCCGGCTCGACGACCTGCGCCCGCATGTTTATCGGACGCACGACGACGGCAAAACCTGGCGGGAAATCGTGCAGGGTCTGCCTAACGATGAGAATGTGAACGCGGTTCGGGAAGATCCGCAGCGGCGCGGTCTGCTCTACGCCGCGACCGAGCGCGGCGTTTATTACTCGCTCGATGACGGCGATCATTGGCAATCGCTGCGGCTGAATCTGCCCGCGGTTTCCGTCCGCGATGTGATCGTGAAAAACGACGATCTCTGCATCGGCACGCATGGGCGCGGGTTCTGGATTCTCGACGACCTCACGCCGCTGCGGCAGCTCCAGCCTAACGAGTCGGGTTCGCAGCTCTTTTCGCCGGCCGGGGCGCTGCGCGTGCGCTGGAACTCGAACACTGACACGCCGCTTCCGCCCGACGAACCGGCGGGCGAAAATCCGCCGGAAGGCGCGGCCCTTAACTATTCGTTAGGCCCGGATGCGGCGGGACCGGTCACGCTCGAGATCAAGGACGCGAGCGGAAAAGTGGTGCGGCGTTATGCGAGCACCGACCCGATTCAGAAGATCGACGAGAAACTAAAAATCCCGCGCTACTGGGTGAAGCCGCCGGCAGTTTTACCGGCCACGCCCGGGTTGCATCGTTTCTTCTGGGATCTGCACGGCGCGCCGCTACCGGAGACGGAGCCGCAATATCCGATGACCGCGATCCCGCACGAGACCGCGCCGGCGCCGACGGGGCCGTGGGTCTTGCCGGGCCGCTATACCGTCAGCCTAACGACGGGTGGCAGGACCTTCACCCAGCCGCTCGTGGTGAAAATGGATCCGCGCGTGCCCGCGTCGTCGGCCGAGCTCGCGCAACAGTTTCAGCTCTCGCAGGCGCTTTACGAGATGCGTCGTCAGCTCATGCCGATCGGCAAAAAATATGACGCGCTCGTGACGGAATTAGAGAAGGCGAGAGCGGCCACGACCGACCAAGCCGCGCTGGAAAAGCTCGACGCCCTGCACGCGAAGCTGGCGGAGTTCGCCAATCCCACGGCGGCGCGTTCCGGTCAGCCGCTCGAGTTCGAGCTCTTAAATAAGACGGTGAAACTGTTCGGCGATCTTCAACAGGTGGACGCAGCGCCGACGCCGGAACAAGGAGCGGCAGCCGCCGGTCTGCAAAAAGACGCGCCGGGAATCCTCGCGCGTTGGGAAAATCTTGCGCCGGAACTTGCACCGTAAACTCGCGCGACAAGCTCAGGCGGCGAGCTGTTCCCGGGCGCGGGGCGCGATCTCTTCCCGCTCGCGCGCGGCCGTGACCTCAAGCGACGCGCCGGTCTCACGAACCTGCCGGCGCGCCTGCGCCAGCATCGCGTCGATCTTGCGGTCGTCGTGCTCGGGATCGTGGTGAAAAAGCACGAGCTGTCCGACCCCGGCGCGGGTGGCGAGCGCGACGCTGTCGTCGACACAACCGTGCCCCCAGCCGACGTGGCTCGGGTAATCCGCGCGGTCATATTGCGAGTCGAGAATCAGGAGGTCGCAGCTGGCGAGGAAATCGATGAGGTCGTTCTCGGCCTGCTGCGCACGCGCGGCGGCGGCCGGCTCGCCGGATTGAATCGCGAGACGATACGATTCGTGATCGGGCAGATACGCGACCGTGCGCCCGGCTGCTTCAATCCGGAAACCGGTGCAGCCGCCCGGATGATTCAGGCCGATCGTGCGCACGTCGAACGCACCGAGCGTCGTTGCGCTGCACGCGAATTCATCGATCGCGGCGATGCCGGCGAGGAAATGCAGCGGCACCGGAAACTCGATCGGGTCCATCTGCGCGCGCAGCGCGGTCTGGATTTTCGCGCGCGTGCCCGGCCCGCCGAGGATGTGCAATCGATTCGCGCGACTGTAGGCCGGGCGGAAAAACGGGAGGCCCTGGATGTGATCCCAATGGGTGTGCGAGAGGAGCAGATTCGCGGTCAACGGCTCGCCCGCGAGCTCGAGTCCGAGCCGGCGCAGGCCGCTCCCGGCATCGAGGATGAGCCGTTCCGCGCCGCAGCGCAGCTCGACGCAGGAAGTGTTACCGCCGTATTTCACGGTCTCAGGTCCCGGCGTGGGAATGGACCCGCGCACGCCCCAGAAGTGGACGGTGAATGCGGCGGCCAAGTGCGGCAGTGAATCAAACTTCATCGCGATGATTTGCCGGCACGGTGAGGCGCATGGCGGAAGCAAAAGCAGCCGCCGTGCCTCCTCCCGTCGCTCTGCCCTCCATGAAGTCTCGCTCTGTCGGCCGGTGAATCGCTGGCTCTTGAAGGTACGACGCCTGCTGAATACACCGGTGTGTTTTGTCGAAAAAACGGCTCCTCCTCGCGCTGAGCCTCGCGCCGCACGCATCCTAAACATGGAACCGCTCAACTCAGCGACCGCGGAAAAGGTCCCACCCAAAGTGCTCACCGGTGCGGCCAGCGAGCTCAACAATCTCCTCCAGATCGTCTCCGGCACGATCGGGTTGCTCGAGAACATCTTAGAAGGAACGCCCGCATCGGAAAAGTATTTCAAGATGCTCCGCGAGAGTGTCGGGCGCGCCGTGAAAGTGACCGAACAACTCGCCAGGCACTCCGGCGGCACCGATCAAAAAGTGTTGCTTCATCCCGCGCTCCTCGCCGCGGCCAAAACTTCGGCCAAGCCGCCATCGCGACCGGCGCGGCCCGCGCCGCCCCGGCGTTGCGTGCTCGTGGTCGATGACGAACCGATGGCGCTCGGGCTTTCCAAGCTAGTGCTCGGGCAGGCCGGCTTCGAAGTCGTGACCGCGCAGTCCGGTTTTGAGGCGCTCGATATTTTTCAGAAAAATCCCGGTCGTTTCGCGGTCGTGTTGCGCGACCTGACGATGCCGATTCTTGATGGCGAGGAAACATTCCATCGCCTCCGCGCGCTGGACCCGAACGTGATCGTGCTCCTGAACACCGGTTTCATCGAGAAGCATCATCTCGAACGGATGATGGCCGACGGGCTC
>JBBSUP010000083.1:0-16075 GCA_038234295.1 Chthoniobacterales bacterium | reverse complement strand
GCCGTTAATCACCGCGCCGAGTTCGGCGGCGCAGGCGAAGAGCGAGCCGGTTTTCATCCCGATGATTCGAAAGTAGTCGTCGCGCGAAAGCTGCAGATCGAAGCGCCGCTGCGTCTGGATTATCTCGCCCGAGCAAACTTCCGTCGCGGTGCGCGCGATCGTGCGGCTGATCCGGGTGTTGTCGAAATCGGTCGCGAGATTCAGGGCATGCGCGAAAAGCACGTCCCCGAGGAGCACGCTGAGCGAGTTACCCCAGCGCGCGTTCACCGTCGGCTGCGAGCGACGGCGATCTGCGTCATCCATGATGTCGTCGTGCACCAGCGTCGCGAGGTGGATCAATTCCACGATGACCGCGAGGTCGGTATGTCCCGAGCCTAACGAACCCGTCGCCCCGCCGCTGAGGAGGGCGAGGAGCGGACGCAGCCGTTTGCCGCCGCCGCCGATCGCGTAGGCGACGTAGCCTTCAATCGCAGGATCGAAGGCGTTGATCTGCGCGGAAATTCGGCGATCGACCTCTTCGAGCTCGGCCCGGACCGGCTGGAAAACCCGCGTCAGAGGACCCGCCGAGGCTGAGGGCGCAGCGGCTCCGTTCGCAGAAGATTTCACACGCGCAGAATAGAGGGGAGCTAGTGACGCCGCAACCACGCGTCCGTCCCATATTTTTGCGCGGCGAGCTCGGCGGCGCGGGCCTGCACGGCGGCGGGAATCTCGCGGTGTTCGAGCACGGGCGAAAGCGCGCGGGCGAAGCGCTCGCGGAAGACCTGAGGCAGTTGTGGAAGCTGAATGCTGCCCTGGTGGAGAAAGCCGGCGCGGGTTCGACGTTGCGCCGCGCCCGCGATCTTCCGGCCCTCGAGGAGAACGTCGTCGCGCACCGGGTTAGCGAAGCAGGCGTCGGAGACTTTCGGCGCCGCGCTCGCGGCCAGTTCGGCGTGCAGATTTTCCGCCCGCAAAGCTTCGCGGATCGCGGCATGAAGCGCGGCGTAAACCGCGGCCGGGCCTTGTCCAAAAGCAGGATGCGACGCGGGAGTGACGAGCGAATAAGTGAGGTCGTCGCCATGCGGAACGATCCCGCCGCCGGTCCAGCGCCGGACGAGTTCGCGCGACGCAGCCTCCTCTTCGATGTCGGCAAATTCCCCGAAGTAACCGAAAGAAATCGCGGGGCGCGCCCAATCGTAGAAACGCAGCACCGGCTCGGTGCTCAGCTCGAGCAGGGCCTCGTCGATCGCCATGTTCAGGGCCGCGCTGGCGCGCGCCCGATCGTCGTAAACGATCAGTCGCTCAAACCACATCGGCCGCAATCTGCTCGAGCGCTGCGCGCGGGTCCGGCGCGGCGGTGATCGGACGGCCGATCACGAGGTAATCGGCGCCGGCGCGGAGCGCCTCCGTCGGCGTCATCGCGCGTTTCTGGTCGTTCGCTTCCGTTCCGGTGGGGCGGATGCCGGGCGTGACGATTTTAACTTCCTCACCGTGCGCCGCGCGCAGGGCGCGCAGCTCGTGGGGGCTCGCCACGAGACCGCGCAAGCCGGCGTCGACCCCGAGCTGCGCCAGCCGGGTGACCTGCTCCGCGACGCTCGTGCTCACGCCGGTTTCGCGCAGCGTCGCTTCATCGGAACTGGTCAAGACCGTGACCCCAAGGAGCAGCAGCTCCGGCGGCGCGGCCTGGACAGCGGCCTTCAGCATGGCGCGGCCGCCGCTCAAATGAACCGTGAGCATTTCCGCGCCTAACGAACTCGCGCTCTCGACCGCGCGCCCGACGGTGTTTGGGATGTCGTGCAGTTTCAGGTCAAGAAAAACGCGGCTCCCGAGGTCGCGCACCTCGCGGACGATCTCTGGTCCAGCGGCGATGAAAAGCTGGAGCCCGATCTTAAAAAGCCCCGGGTGCGGCGAGAGCTGGCGCGCCAGCGCGAGCGCGGCCTCACGGGTCGGCAAGTCGAGCGCGACGATGATGCGGGCGCGAGGATTGGTCGGAGGCGGCGAGGTCATGCTTTGGCCATAGATGAACACAGATTTCCACAGGTCGGGAAAGACCCATTCTGCATCTGTGTTTGATCTGTGTTCATCTGTGGCTCAAACATCGGAAACCTATGCAGCTTTTCGCGCCCGCGAAGATCAATTTGAATTTCCGCATCCTGCACCGGCGCGATGACGGCTTTCACGAAATCGAGACGCTGATGGCGCTGATCTCGTTAGGCGATGAGCTCAGCCTGGAGCCGGACGAGCGGCTCACTTTCACCTGCGACGACGCGAGCCTGCCGAGCGGCGACGACAATCTTGTGCTGCGCGCGGCCCGGAGTTTTTTTGCGGCGATCAAGGAGGAGCCGCGGGTGCGGATCGAGCTGCGAAAAAGGATCCCGCACGGCGCGGGCCTCGGCGGAGGGAGCAGCGACGCGGCGAGCACCTTGTTGGGACTAAACGAACTGCATGGAAGCCCGCTCTCGCCGGATAGCCTAACGAGTCTGGCCGCGGGCATCGGTTCGGACGTTCCCTTCTTTCTCGCGCGCAGCGCGGCGGTTTGTCGGGGTCGAGGCGAGATCGTGGAACCAGCGGCGGCGTTAACCAAGTTGCCGCTGCTCTTGCTCAAGCCGGAGTTCGGCGTGCCGACGCCCTGGGCCTACAGCCGCTGGCGCGACTCGCGGGAGTTGCCCGGAATTCGCTACGCGCCGCAGTCGTTAGGCGAACTCACGCTCGTAAACGATCTCGAGCGGCCGGTCTTCGAGAAATACATTTTCCTCGCGCGGATGAAGGAGTGGCTGCGCGCGCAGCCGGAAGTAGCGGCGGCGTTACTTTCCGGTTCGGGGTCGACCGTGCTCGCGGTTCTGCGCGAGGAAAATGCGGCGGATGCCGTTATCGCTCGCGCGCGGGCGGAGCTCGATCCGCTGCTTTGGGCTTGCGCGGCACACACGGTCATCCCGAGCGGAGTGGAGCGGTAGCGGAACGGAGCCGAGGGATCCCGGCGGGCGAGCGTGAAGCTTCACCGCGGAGGTTCGCAGCGCGATCTTCACGGCAAGTTCACGGGATCCCTCGACTTCGCTGCGCTGCGCTCGGGATGACAGAGCAGAGCGGCCACGCGCTGCAGACGCCCCCCCTGGGAGCCGCAAGGGACGGTGACGTCCGGAGATTTCGCTGCGGACGGTGCCGACATCCGCGCTTCGCAGAGCGAAGCGTCTACAGGGCAGAGCTCGCGGAGCGGAGTGTTATCGCGCGAGCAACTGGTCGAGCTGGTCGACGCAAATCTGCGACCAGGTCTCGAGATTTTCCCGGCGCTCCTGGAGTTCTGCTTTCGTGAGAAACCCAAGGTTCGTGATCATCGCTTCGCGCTTCTGCACCTTTGGCTCGGCGAGGCGGAAAACGTGGACGACGCCGAGATGCACGCGACCGACTTCGGTGGTGTCGTCGTTCAAGAGCGCGACGATCTTGTCCTCGAAAGTGGTTTCGAGCGCGACCTCTTCATTCACCTCGCGCTCGACCCCGGCGCGATAGGCCGCCTCGTCCCAGGCGAAAAGCGATTCGTCCTCGTCGTTCAGGTGGCCGCCGATGCCGATCGAGCCTTTGGCGACGAGTCGTTGTTCCCCGGCTTTCTTCCCGCGGACGTAATGGAGGACGCGGTCGCCGCAGGCGAGGAGCGCGTAGGGGATGATCTGTTTGTGCGTCGGATCGTTCTCAGCCACGGCCCGTGCGAGGAAATGGTTGCTCCCGCGGGCGAGGAACTTGTCGAGGTAACGCTGCGGTTCGAAGCAGAGCCCGTGGAAACTCCCGAGCTCGTCGAAGAGTTCGCGCCGGACGACGAGGACGTTTTCGTTAGGCGTGCTCATCCCCCAGACTTTGATCTTGCAGCTGCACTTACCCTTACGCCGACTGAACGAAGAGAGTGTAGGTGCAAGTGTAAGTGTAAGATAAAAGGAGCTGCGCTAGAACGAAAACGTCGCCCCGACCTGCGGCCCGAACAGGTTCAAGCTTGGGTTCGGATCGGTTTGCCCGGCGTTTGAGAGATGCTGGTAGAGAACGCCCGCCTCCACTTTAAAGCGCTCGTTCACCCGATACTCGAGCCCGCCGGCGCTAAGAATGTTGAAGGTGAAATCCTGGCCCTGGCCCTGGCGGAATTGATCCGTGCTATCGATCCAACCGAGACCGACCCCGGCGGAGGTGTAGAACTGAAGCCGTGAATTCGGCCGCACGAAAACGTGGCGCAGGCCGAGGGAGATGCCGTAATACAAATTTTCCGGGCCGCGAAAGATCGGCTCGACCATGGCGAGGCCGTAAACCTGGTTGTAGCCACGGAAGAAACTCTCGTCGTTGTCGTTCACGCCCCAGCGCAGCCGGCCGGTGAGAAACTGCGCGCCGATCTCGTAATTGTTCGGGTTGCCCGCAACCGAGAGGAGGTAGGCGCTCTCGGCGGAAAACTCGAAGTGCGGCGCGAACACCTCCTCGCGCGCGGTCGTTTCAGTTCGTACGCTTTTCGCGTCCGTCTCGCCCGCGCGCAGGATCGTGGCGGCACCGAGCGAAAGAGCGATAAAGCAGAAGGACCACCAACGGGAAAGTCTCATGAGGACCGAAGGATATTTCGAGTTTCCATAATTGCAATCGACCCGCCGCGCCGGAAGGTTGCGCGATGAAAAAATTGCTCTTCGCCGCGTTCGTCGCTTCGGCTTTTCTCCTTCTTCCGCTGGCCGCTTCTGCCGCTGAGGGCACGGGGCTGGCACAGGAAGTCGCGCAGGCGAACGGCCGGGAAAATTGGGGCAATGTGCAGTCGATCGACTTCACTTTTGTGGTCGAGAAAGAAGGCAAAAAAGTCGCGAGCGCAGAGCATCATTGGGATGTTGCTGCCGCCACCGACGAGGTGAAATGGAAAGGCAAGGACGTGAAAATCGATCTCGCAAATCCGGGGACATCGGAGGACGAGAAAGCCGCTTATGCGCGTTGGGTGAATGATTCCTACTGGCTGCTCGCGCCGCTGAAATTGCAGGACAAAGGCGTAACCACGGAAGCCGAAGGCACGAAGGAGATGAACGGCAAAAAGTGCGAAGTGTTGAAGTTGAGTTTCGCGCAGGTCGGCCTGACGCCTAACGATCAATACCGGCTCTACGTCGACCCGCAGAGCAGGCTTGTGACTTATTGGGATTACCTGCCGAAAGGCGAGAAAGGGATGAGCGGGACTTGGGAGAATTACCAGAAAAGCGGCGGCCTCACCCTCGCGACCGATCACAAGATGGATGGCGGCATCCGGATTCGGATCGAGGGGTTGAAGGTTACCGCGAAGTAGGGCGGTGGTTTGAGCGAGCGCGGTTGTAGACGCCTCCCTCTGGGAGGTGCGAGGGCGGCGACGTTCGCAGATTTTTCCTGCCCGCGACGCCGATACCCGCGCTTCGCAGAGCGAAGCGTCTACAGGGTCGCTCGTTTCTTGCGGCGTTAACCGCGGCGCCAGGATTGCAGGTCGTCGGGGAGCGGGCTGTGCCAGTCGAGATCGTCGATCGTTAGGCGCGCGGAATGGAGTGCGTGGCGCGGCAGGAGAAGTTGCTGCGCGAGCTCGTCGGTCCAACCGGTCTCGATGAAGCGCAGGTAAAGCTTTTCGTTAGGCCCGTAGATTTTATCTCCCACAATCGGGTGCCCCAGATGCGCGAGGTGCACCCGGATCTGATGCGTCCGCCCGGTCACCGGGAGCGCGCGGACGACCGCAAACTTCTCCCCCTGCGCGCTTGGCCTCACAAATCGCTCCTCCACCCGAAACGCCGTCTCCGCCGCCAAACCGTCCTCGTGAATCGCCTGTTTTAGCCAGATCGCGGAAGGCGTGCGCTCGCCCTGCCGGAGGAGCGGCGCGGCGACCGTGGTCGTCTCCCATTCCGGCCAGCCCCAGACGATCGCGAGGTATTCCTTCGCGATCCGCCGCCGTTCCATCGCGAGACCGAAACGGCGCGCGCTCGCTGCGTTTTTCGCGATCAAGACGAGCCCGTTCGTCTCGCGGTCGAGCCGGTTTACGATCGAGATTTGCCCGCCGTTCACGAGCTCGAAGGCGAGCAGTTCGCGGAGCGCCGCCCAGAGCGTCGGCGTCCCGTCCGGCTTGCTCGGGTGGATGAGGAGGAAAGGCGGCTTCTCCACCACGAGGTAGTCGTCGGTCTCATCGACGATGCGGAAATCCAGCGGCGGCCTTGCGTGCTCCGCGGCGGTGGGTGAATGAGCGGACGCCGGCATGATTTCGCTCGAGAAAGTTACCCGCTATTACGAAGCCGGCGAACGGTCGGTCCACGCGCTCGATGGCATTTCGCTCACGATCGCGCCCAACGAGTTCGTCGCCGTGGTCGGCCCGAGCGGTTGTGGAAAAAGCACGCTGCTGCATTTGATCGCCGGGCTCGATCGTCCGACCGCGGGCGCGATCACCGTGGGCGGCTTGAACCTGAGCACGGCCGACGATGCCGCCCTCACGAACTACCGTCGCCGCCAACTCGGGCTGGTTTTCCAATTTTTCAATCTCCTGCCGACGATGAACGTGCGCGAAAACGTGAGCCTGCCGCTCCTCCTCCAAGGCGTGCCGCTGGCGGAGTGCGACGCGCGTGCGGATGAACTCCTGGAGCGCGTCGGCCTAACGAAAAGAGCCGGACATTTCGTGCATCAACTGAGCGGCGGCGAGCAGCAGCGCACCGCGATCGCGCGCTCTCTCGTGCATCGGCCGTCGCTCCTGATCGCGGATGAGCCGACGGGAAATCTCGACACCGCCTCGGCCGAGCGCGTGCTCGGTTTGCTCCAGGAAATCGCGCACGATCGCCTCACGACGCTCGTGCTCGTGACGCATAGCGCGGAGGTCGCGGCCGCGGCCGGCCGCCTGATCGAGATGCGCGACGGCAAAGTCACGAGCGATCGAGCGGCCTGACGCCCGGGCGATTCTGCGTCATCCCGAGCGGAGCGCAGCGCAGCCGAGGGATCCCGTCGGGTTTCCGTGAAGCCCCTCTTCAGCACTCTTAGGAGAGCGGACCTTCACGGCGGCTCCACGGGATCCCGCGGCTGCGCTGCGCTCCGCTCGGGATGACCTGCTTCGGAGAGTCACTCCGTCCGCAGCGCGGTCATGGGACTCACCCTTGTCGCGCGGCGCGCAGGCAGATAACACGCGAGCAGCGCGGCGGCGCCGAGCATGAGGCTGGAAACGCCGAGCGCCAGCGGATCCATCGGGCTCACCTGGTAAAGCATTTTCGCGAGCAACTGCCCCATCCCGAGCGCGAGGAGCAAACCCACCCCGAGCGCAAACCCGGTCTGGAGCGCGCCTTGTTTCATGATCAGCGCGAAGACATCGCGCCGGCCCGCGCCGAGCGCCATGCGGATGCCGATCTCACGCGTGCGCCGCGCGACCGAATAGGCTTTCACGCCATAAATGCCGACCGCTGCGAGGAGCAGCGCGATCACGCCGAAGACTCCGAAGAGGACCGCGCCGAAGCGCACGGCCCAGAGCCCGACATTGCTATTCACGATGTCGGCGAAAGGAACAATCCGCAGCACCGGCATCGTCGGGTCGACGTTGCGCAAGGTCTGCCGGATCGTCGGGATCATCGCCGCGACCGCCGCGCGCGCGTCGCGGGTCAGGCGCACCTGGAGGATGACGCTGCCGTTATAGGACTGCGCGAAGGGCACGAAGAGCCGGCGCGGCACTTCCTCGCCGAGCACTTCGTGGCGATGTTTGCTCACGATCCCGACGATCATCATCTCGTTAGGCGAGGCGTCGCTCGGCGCGGTGGTGAAACGAAGGTGCTGCCCGAGCGCGTCGCCTTTTGGGTAAAGCGCCTGCGCCATCACTTCGTCGATGATCGCGACCTGGGGCGTTTCCTTGTTTTCGGCTTCGGTCTGGGTGAAATCGCGTCCGCGCAAAATCTTCACGCCGATGGCCTCGAACCAACCCGGAGTGACCGCGGTAAAGATCGAGCCCTTCCCGGCTTCCGGCGCTTTCGGATCGGTCTTCGCGACCGCCGCCTCGTCCATGCGCATGACCCGGCGGCCATTGGTGAGGTTGCCGTAGGGAAGCATCGTGGTGAGGGCAGCGGAGCGGACGCCGGGCAGTTGCTGGACGCGATGCAGCGCGGCGAACATCGTCTGGCGGGCGCGCGCTTCGTCGGTGTTCCCGAGGGTGAAATCCATCTCCGCGGAGATCGCGCCTTGCCGGTCGAACCCCGGGTAAAGCGCGGCGGCTTTGAGCGCACCGCGGAAGAAGAGCCCGGCGCTGAACAGGAGCATGAGCGAGAGCGCGATCTGCGCCATCACGAGCAGATGTCGCCCGGCGAAAAAACGATTGAGCCGGCCGACGTGTGCGGGTTCGCCGACCTGTTGCTTCAGGTCGTTCACCAGATCGGCCTTCGTCGCCTTGAGCGCCGGCCCGAGGCTGAAAAGCAGAGTCGCGAGGAGGCAGACGAGAAAAGTCAGCACCATCACCGTGAGATTGGGGCGCAGGTTCAGGACGAGCGAAAAATTCATCGAACCGAAGAGTCTGCCGAGGGAACGAACGAGCAGCCCGTTACTCCAATAACTGATGAGCAACCCGAGCGCGCCGCCCGCGAGCGCGAGGACGAGCCCTTCGCAGAGCAATTGCCTGACGATCCGCCAGCGGCTCGCGCCGAGCGCCAGCCGGAGCGCGATCTCGCGGCTGCGATTGGCGCCGCGGGCCAGGAGCATGTTCGCGAGATTCAGGCAGGCGATGAACAAAACCGCCGCGGCCATCGCGACGAGCAGCGTCCCGGCGAAGCCGATCGGGCCGTCGTCTTCCGGTTGCGTGGAGATGCTGAAGCGCGACGGCTTTTGAATCTGCACGGCGCGCGCGCCGTCGGAGTCGGGCGGTTGGATCGCGGTCAGGCGCTGCGAGAGCGCAGGCAGCCGCGACTGCGCGGATGGGATCGTGAGGCCGGGCCGGAGCCGTGCGATCACGTTGAGGGTGTAATTTTTTGGTGCGCTCAGGTTCAGCGCGCCGGTGCGATCGCTGAACGCCGAACCGAGCTGCGAATAAACGCCGAGCGGCAGCCAGAGATCCGGCGCGAGGAGCGCGCTCACGCCGGAGAAATCTTCCGGGGCCACGCCGATCAGGGTGTAGGTCTGGCGGTTGATCGTGAGCGGTTTGCCGACGAGATCGGCGCGGCCGCCGAGGCGTTTCCAAAAGGCGTAACTCGCCACTGCGACCGGCATGTTCGCATTCGGTCGCGCCTCGGCCGCGTCGTAGAAACGCCCGAGGAACGGCTTTGCCCCTTCCAGCGAGAAGAAGTTGTCCGAGGTGAGGAAAACGAAACTGCGCCGCATCCCCTCGTCGCGTCCGACCCCGGCGAGCGCGAACTGGAGCGCGGCGACATCGGCGAAGACCTCGGTGTTCTCGCGCAGGGTGCTGAACTCGGCGTAGGAAAACTGCCGGTAATCATGCGCCGCGTTTTGCCGCGCGGTGAAAACATTCACCACCTCCGCGGGCCGGACCGGCACGATCGGACGGAGCATGACGGTATTGACGAGCGCAAAAATCGCCGAGTTCACCCCGATGGCGACGGCGAGCGTGAGCACGGCGATAAGAGTGAACCCCGGCGCCTTGCGGAGCTGGCGAAGAGCGAAACGAAAATCGTGTAACATCGCTGGTGGGATGCCGCGGGCGCTGGATTTGGATTCAACGGGCGTCTCGATGAGGCGCTCTGCGCGGAAGTAGGGGACGGCTCTGGCGAGGTGATTCCAGGTCGCGCGTGGCTGCGCCTGGCCTCGAAAACCTGGCCCTTTCCGAATCGATGCATCCGATCCCCCGGCAAAACCGTATTAACCAGAGCAAACCCGTTTTTATGCGTAAGCTGTTCTTCCTCGTCTCCCTCCTGATCCTTGCGCTGGTGATTTGGCTCGGGGTTTTTCGTTCCGCCCCCTCGACTCCCTTCGCGCCGGTCGTCACTCAGCCGCTTGCCGCGAAACAACCAACCGCTCGCGAGATTGTGCTCACCCCGCTGGGCGGCAAGACGAAAGCCGACGAGGAGATCGCTAAGCTCCAACGCCGGGTCAAAGACAGCACGCCGGACCAGTCGCCCGCGCTCCTCGAGAACCTTGGCTGGGCTTTTGTAAATAAAGCGCGCACGAGCAGCGATCCCGGGTTTTACAAGCTGGCTGAGCAGTGCGCGGATGCGATCGCGGTCGTGAATCCCGGTTCAGCCGACGGCGAGTTGCTAAGAGGTCACATTTATCATGCGCTCCATCGGTTCCAGGATGCGGAGCAGGTCGCGCGCAAATTGGTCGCGCAACGCACCTTCGTTTTTGATTACGCGCTCCTCGGGGATGCCTTGATGGAACAGGGAAAACTCGATGAAGCGGTCGAGGCCTACCAAAAGATGGTGGACCTGAAACCTTCTCTCCAGACCTACAGCCGGGTCGCGCATATGCGCTGGCTGAAAGGCGACCTGCCGGGTGCGATCCAGGCGATTGAGGTTGCGGTGAGCAGTGGCAGCATCCGAGAACCGGAGCCGGTGGCGTGGGCTCTTACCAAGCTGGCTCTCTACGAGCTGCAGTCGGGCGAAAAAGACCTGGCGCTGCGCGCGACCGAGGCGGCGACGCGGTATCTGCCGGATTACGCCGCGGCCGAGCTGATGCGCGGCCGGATTCTCCTGGCCGAGGGCAAGACCGCGGAAGCGATCACCTCGCTGGAAGCAGCGGCCAAAAAAAGCCCGCTGCCGGAGTATCTCTGGACACTGGCTGATGCTTTGCGCGCCGATGGGAAGGTGACTCAAGCGACCGCCGTCGAGACTCAGCTGCATAACACCGGCGTCGCAAACGATCCGCGCACTTACTCCCTTTATCTCGCTTCCCGCGGCGATCACCCTGCACTCGCGTTGCGTCTGGCGAAAGAAGAGCTGGAAAATCGTCGGGACATCTTCACCTACGATGCGGTCGCCTGGGCGGAACTTGCGCACGGCGACGCGCCGGCCGCGGAGAAAGCTATCCAGTCCGCGCTCGCTGAAGGCACTAAAGATGGCCGCCTTTTCTACCATGCCGCAGTCATCGCCGCCGCCGCCGGGAAGACCGCGGACGCGCAGACTTACTTTACGAAAGCCAAAGCACTCGAGCAGACGCTCATGCCTTCCGAGCGGAGCGCGCTCGAACAAAAGATAGCCCTTCTTTCTTCCCCCCAGGCGCAGGTTTCCTCCAGATAACCAACCCAAACAGTCGAACAGACTTAGAAAACCAAATGAAAAAAACAACACTCAAAGGGCTGGCCGGCCTTGCTGCCGCCGCCCTTCTTGCTCCGGCGCTACTTCCCAGCGGCGCTCTGGCATCCAGTCACCAGGATGCGCCATTGATCATCCTCGATCCCTCCGCCAACACCACCGACGTCTACGCTTTCCTGACGGAGGACAACGGCACCAAATACCTCGTGACCTCGCTGGAGGTTTATCCTTTTGAGGAGCCGGGCGTCGGGCCGAATATGTATAACTTCGACCCGAACGTGCTCTACACCATCGAGCTCGCTCTGGGTAACGACGTCGCTTCCGGCGCCACCACCATCTCCTATGAGTTTCGTTTCACGACGAACATCAAAAATCAGGACACCATCCTCGGTTCCTTCCTGGGAGTTATCGGTGATGTCGGCGGCCCGAATCAGAATCTGACTCAGACCTATACCGTCACGAAGGTCGATCATCGGACTAACGTCACGACCAACCTGGGCACCGGCACCGTGCCGCCAAACAACCAGGGCATCGTGACTCCGTTCTATAACGTCGATAACCGCGGCATGAACCCGGCTCGTCCAGGTGTCGCGACCCCCGATGCGCTCGATCGTTACACGAAGACGACGATCAAGACGCTCTCCGACGGCTACCGCTCCTTTGCGGGACAACGGGAAGATGGATTCTACGCCGACATCCAGGCGATCTTCGATCTCCTGCATTTCCGCACCGGCAATGACGTGTTCGATAGCCAGGCTGGCTTTAACCTCCATGCGATGGTGCTCGAAATCCCGGTGAGCGATATCGGTGGCGATCAGCAGGTTGTCGGCGTTTACGCCACCACCAGCCGCCAGACCACCCGCGTCTTGACTGAAGGGACCGGCTCCCAGCCGCCGATCAACACCGGCGCTTTCGTCCAAGTTGGTCGTCAGGGTAATCCGCTGTTCAACGAAGCGCTCGTCGCCGTCGTGGACAAGGATCTCTACAGCCGCACCAAGCCGACTTCGGATGCGAACCTCTTCCAGAAATATGCTTCCTCGCCTGAGCTGGCGAAGTTGATCAATCAGATCCTCTTCAACGGTCAGATGACAGCTATGGAAAACGGCCGCACTGATCTCGTCGGGATCTTCATTCCCGACATTATCAAGACCGATCTCTCGACGGCCCCGGCGCGGCTCGCGGGCGGCGGAGCAGGCGACAAGGCCAATCCCGATGACGAAGGCTTCAGCCGTCTCAGCATCTTCGGCGACGACGTGCTCACCAGCACCGTGCAGACAGGCTTCTTCAACAACGGCACCGTCCCCGGAGGCTGGCCCAACGGCCGCCGCTTCGGCGATGACGTCGTTGATATTGCGGTCACCGCGATCCTCAGCGACCTGCGCGATCCGGCTAATCCGAAGATCACGTCGGCTGCTGGCATCGATAACGTGAATAAGAACGATAGCGTTTTTAATCGCGTCTTCCCGTATGCAGGCACGCCGGAAAATGGCCGCAATCATGTGCATCACACGGCTCTGGACATCACCGTGACGCCTGATCGGTTCCAGAACATCTCCACCCGCGGTCCCGTCGAAACGGGCGACTCCGTCCTCATCGGCGGTGTCATCATCGGCGGCAACGCGAACAAGACCGTGCTCTTCCGCGCCCTCGGGCCCTCCTTGAACAGCGTGGACGGTTCGCTGGCCAACCCGACCCTCGATATCTATCAGGGTAGCACCTTGATCGCCTCGAATGATGACTGGCAGGATAGCAATGCCGCCGCCATCAGCGCGACCGGCCTCGCACCGCAAAATACCAAAGAGTCCGCGATCCTCCTCGACCTCGCTCCGGGTGGCTACACCATGATTGTTCGTGGCAAAAATGGCACCACGGGTATTGGCTTGGTTGAAGGTTACGACCTCGACGCCCAATAAGTTAACCTCAGGTAGTGATGCGGGCCGATCGGAGTTACTCTGGTCGGCCCGTTTTACTTGTGGGCATCACTGAGTCATCCCGAGCGACGCGCAGCGGAGTCGAGGGATCCCGTGGCGTTTCGTTGAAGCGCTCGCTGCGAACTCGTGATGACGCTCCCCGAAAACCATCGGGACCCTTCGACTTCTCCCGCGTCTGCGCGATCCGCTCAGGATGACAGAGTTAGAAGTTCACTTACGTTGAGTCGTTCCATGCGCACCGCTCTTCGCACCCTGCTCGGCCTGTCGATTCTGTTCAGTGCCGCCGGCGCCTTTGCCCACGACCCCGGCCTTAGCTCTGCCAACCTCCAGCTGCGCCCCGGCGGCCTTAGCGCCGTGGTGACCTTTAACGACCGCGATATCTCACTCGTCCTGGGTGAAACCCCTCACGCTGTGCGTGACGGTGGGCCGGCTATGCAGGCGCGACTCTCTCCTCTGGCGGCGCGGGCTCTGGTCCTGGCTGGCGGCGGTCAAAACTTGGCGCCGCTAAGTGCCGCGGCGCGGGTCGATCAAAATAAGAACGTGGAATTCACTTCTACCTATGAGTGGCCGGAAGGAGTGAAGGAAGTGACCGTTACTTCCGCGCTTTTGCCCGAGATGCCTTTCGGACATCGTCAGGTTTTCACGGTCCTGGATTCATCCGGGAAGGAGATAGCGCGAAAGCTACTCAGTAATCATGAGAATACGGCAATCATAACTCCTGGTTCGCTGCCTCCGCCGGTGAGTCATTCCTTTACCGAGTTCCTCCTCCTGGGTATTCGGCATATCCTGACCGGCTACGACCACCTGCTCTTTCTCTTTGGCCTCCTGATTGTTTGCCGCAATCTCCGGGCAGCTGCAGTGCTCATCACTTGTTTCACGCTGGCGCATTCCCTCACTCTGGCGCTTTCCACTTTTGGCCTGGTCCATCTGCAAAGCCGCTGGGTCGAGTCGGCGATCGCGGCCTCCATCCTCTACGTCGGCGCGGAGAATCTTTGGCGCGGCGGCGGAGAGCTACGCGGTCGCTGGCTCCTTACCTTTACCTTTGGGTTGGTGCACGGCCTGGGCTTCGCCAGCGTCCTGCGAGAGATGGGCGTGGCGAATACCGGCCTCGCCGCAGTCGTGCCGCTCGTTTCGTTTAATCTTGGCGTGGAAGTAGGACAACTCAGCGTGGCCGCCGTCCTCCTGCCTCTCATTCTGCATTTTCGCCGTAACCCGAAGTTCCTGCGCCTGGGCGTGCCCGCCTGCTCCGCGTTCGTCGCGGTGGCCGGCGCCTGCTGGTTAGTGCAGCGCGCCCTCTTTGGTTAGCGTCTGAAACTCGGTCATTCCGAGCGGAGCGCAGCGCAGTCGAGGAATCCCGTGGAGCGAGCTTTAAGGTTTCGCCACGGGATCCCTCGACTCCGTCCCGCGTCCGCGGGACTCCGCTCGGGATGACAAGTTTCTAGGCGCCCCTCAGCAACCTAATTCGCGAGTAGCTCCTCCAAGTCAGCCGTCGTCAGGCCGTTCATCAAGGGCGCGTCGTCGCTCTCGAGCAGCGCGCTGGCCAGCTCGCGTTTGCGATTTTGCAACTTCAGGATTTTCTCCTCGACCGTGTCGCGCGCGATTAACTTGTAAGCCGTCACGACCCGGGTCTGCCCGATGCGATGCGCGCGATCGGTCGCTTGCGCTTCAACCGCGGCATTCCACCACGGATCGAAATGGATCACGGTATCGGCCGCGGAAAGATTCAGGCCGACGCCGCCGGCTTTCAGGCTGATCAGGAAAACCGGGATGCTCGCGTCGTTCTGAAAACGATCGACTTCCTCCTGTCGCCTTTTCGTTAGGCCGGCGAGATAACAATGCGCGGTGCCGCTGGCCTCGAGCCGTTGCCTCACGAGATCGAGCATGGTCACGAACTGGCTGAAAATAAGCACGCGATGCCCGCCATCGATGATTTCCTCGAGCAGTTCGTCGAGCAGATCGAGCTTCGCGGACTCCGGTTTTTCGAGCCCAAGCAAACGCAGATCGCAACAGGCCTGGCGCAAACGGAGGAGACCGGTGAGCATTTTCATCCGCTTTGCGCCGTCGTTAGGCGAAGTGCCGAGGCCGCTCTGGATTTCGCGGAGCAGGGCGTCGTAAGTGGCGCGCTGCGCGGGGCCGAGCTCGCACGGAAGCACCTGTTCGATTTTCGCGGGCAACTCTTTCGCCACTTCTGCTTTCCGGCGACGGAGCAGAAAGGGGCGCAGCCGCCGCGCGAGGCGCCGTTGCAAGGCCGGCTCCGGTCCCGCGGCGAGCGGCCTCTCGTAACGTTCCCGGAAATCGCTCCGCGTGCCGAGATAGCCGGGGACGACGAAATTCAGCAGCGACCAGAGATCGCGAACCGAGTTTTCCACTGGCGTGCCGGTGAGCACAAAGCGCTGGCGGCTGCGCAGGTTGTAGGCGGCCTGCGCGTTTTGGGTGTCGGGATTTTTAATGTGCTGCGCTTCGTCGAGCACGACGGTGTCGAAAGCGAGCGCGCGATAAAGCTCCGCGTCGCGCCGAAGTAATCCGTAACTCGTTAGGCCAAGATCGTGACCGGCGAGCTGCGCGATTTTCTCCGGGCGATTGGCACCGTCGATCACGAGCACGCGGAGCCCCGGGGTGAAGCGCGCGGCTTCGCGCTGCCAATTCGCGAGCAGCGAAGTCGGGCAAACGATGAGCGCGGGGCCGTTGCCCTGGCGAAGCTGGAGCAACGCGAGCATTTGCACGGTTTTCCCGAGCCCCATCTCGTCGGCGAGAATGCCGCCGAGTTTTTGCCCGGCGAGCGCGGCGAGCCAGGCGACGCCAGTGCGCTGATAATCGCGGAGTTTTTTCCCCAGCGCGTCGAGAGGATCGCGAAAGCTGTCATCCCGAGCGGAGCGCAGCGGAGTCGAGGGATCCCGTCGAGGTTCTGGAAAGCCTGCGTTCGCGTTTTTCGGCAACTCCACGGGATCCCTCGACTCCGTTCCGCTCCGCTCCACTCCGCTCGGGATGACGAGTCTT
>JBBSUP010000082.1:0-16324 GCA_038234295.1 Chthoniobacterales bacterium | reverse complement strand
CGGCGCTCGAGCGGGTGGGGCGCGGGGTGCTTCGGAGCGTGTGAGTTGTCATCCTGACCGGAGGGAGGGATCTCACGAGCTACGTCCGATGTGGAAGTCCCACCGGGAGTGGCTTGGGAGATTCCTCCCTCTACACGCGATGACAACTTTGTGGCCGTGCCGATTAATTTGCCGGCGTCGCTCGGCGCGACCTTCTCGTGCAGTTCATCGTCCACCATGCAGACTGGCGCGGTGCCGCAGCTCGCGAGGCACTCGACGAATTCGATGCTGTATTCGCCATCGGCGCTCACCGAGACCGGGTTGTGCATTCCTGCACCCTGGTGATCGCGGTCGATTTTCGCGAGGCCGGCGAGCTTTTCCATGAGCGGATAAGCGCCCGCCATCGCGCAGCTCAACGTCCGGCAAACGCGAATATGTTTCCGGCCCGCCGGCGCCTGCCGGAACATCGGGTAGAACGTGACCAGCTCGAGAATATTGATCGGCTCGAGCGCGAGCTTCTCCGCGATCCAAGTGACTCCTTCATCGCTGATGTAACCGAAATGTTCCTGCCACAGGTGCAGCAACGGGAGCGAGGCACTGCGCTTCTGCTCAGCCGGGTAATGGCTGATCGCTGCGTCCATTTGCCGCTCCAGCTCTGCGGGAACGTTCGTCATCGTCGCCTCCACCGGTGACGGCTACTCGCGCAGGTTGCTCTCTTTTTCCGCGACCTGATCGTTCTTGAAAACGATCGTCACCAACCCATCCGGCTCCTTGTATTCGTAGGTGATCTTTTTCATGATCAGGAGGTTGGTCTCATCGACGGAACTGGGCGGGCCGAGAATCGATTCCACCTGTTTGCGGGACATGCCGTCGGTGACCTTGGCGACGTTCGCGGGGGTGAGTCGTTTCGCCTGGCAAGAGGCCAGGACGAGCGTCACGAGGGCGAGGAGAGGGAGGGAGCGGAAGCGGGAAAAGAATCTCATCGGGCGGGCGCGGGTTCGTTAGGGCTCGCGGAGGTTACCGTCCTTCTTGTCGACCTCGTCGTTCTTGAACTCGATCATCGCGAACTTCGCGCCGTCTTCGTAGCGGTAGGTCGTTTTCTTGAAGATGACCATGTCCTTGGTCTCACTCCGGGTGGGCGGGCCCATGATCGTCTCGACCTGCGCCTTCGACATGCCGAGGCTGACCTGGTCGTAGTTCGTGGCCGTGATTTTCGAGCCGGAAAGCGCCGTGCCGGCCCGGTCGCACGCGCCGAACGAGAGGACTGCGAAGGCTGCAAAAAGAAGGCCGAGAAGCTGGGTTTTGGTTTTCATATTTGAGGTCTTCATCTGTCGCATTCTCCCATGACGAAGTCCAGACTGCCGAGGATCGCGACCACGTCGCTCATCATCGCGCCGGGCAGGAGCTCGGGCAGAATGCTCAGGTTCACGAAGGAAGGGGCGCGAATCTTCAGCCGGTGCGGCACGCCGCCGCCCTTGCTGTTGATGTAAAACCCGAGCTCGCCCTTGGGGTTCTCGGCGCCGAAATAAATCTCGCCCGGCGGCGCATCGAGCCCCTCGGTCACGACGATGAAATGATGGATCAGCTCCTCCATTTTCGTCATCACCCGCGACTTCGGCGGGAGCATGTTTTTCCAATCGACGATGTTAATCGGGCCGGCCGGAAGTTTGTCGATCACCTGTCGGAGAATGCGCACGCTTTGCCGCATCTCCTCGATCCGCACGAGGTAGCGATCGTAACAATCGCCCACACTGCCGATGGGGATTTCGAAATCGTACTTCTCGTAATCCAAATACGGATGCTTCCGGCGGACGTCGTGCTCGATGCCGCTACCGCGCAGGTTCGGTCCGGAGATGGCGTAGGCGATGGCGCGCTCGCGCGGGATCACGCCGACATCCTTCGTGCGATCGACGAAGATTTTGTTCCGGGTCAGGAGGTTATCGATTTCGTCGAGCTGCGGGACGAACCCGTCGAGAAAAGCCTCGAGTTGAGGGATGAACGTCTCCGGTAGATCGCGAATCTGCCCGCCGACGCGCGTGTAGGAAGTGGTGAAGCGCGCGCCGGTCAGCAGCTCGAACAGGTTATAAAGTTTCTCGCGCTCCGTGAAAGTGTAGAGGAACACCGTCATCGCGCCGAGATCGAGCGCCATCGCGCCAATCCCGAGCAGGTGCGCGGAGATGCGCGCGGTCTCGCAGCAGATCACGCGGATCGCTTTCCCGCGCGGGGGAAGTTCCCAGCCCATCAGCTTCTCGACCGCGAGCGCGTAGGCGACGTTGTTCGCCAGCGGCGCGAGGTAATCGAGCCGGTCCGTGTAGGGCACGAACTGGTTGTATTGCATGTTCTCCGCGATCTTTTCGTCGCCGCGATGGAGGTAGCCGATGTCCGGGGTGGCCTTGGTTACGAGCTCGCCATCGAGCTCGAGGACGAGACGGAGAACGCCGTGCGTCGCGGGGTGCGACGGACCCATGTTCAGGATCATCTTTTCCCCGATCTGGTCGTCGGTTACCGACGCGGTGGCCTCCCGGTGCATGGTCCGGGTGAGAGCGTCGGGAGCTTCGATTTCGCGAGTGGTGGCGGCCATGGAGAAAGCCCGACTACGCTCGCGAGCGGAATTTTTCGCGCAAGGGCAAAATTCTCGCCGTCATCCCGAGCGCAACGCAGCGAAGCCGAGGGATCCCGTGGAATTTCTGAGAAGCTCCGCACACAGTTCTTCAACCGGCTCCGGTTCGAGCTTCCCAAGAGCTCCACGGGATCCTTCGACTCCGCTGCGCTGCGCTCAGGATGACAGTGCGAAGGGCGCCGTTCCAACCGCGCGCGCCCCCCAAAAAGCGATATACGCAGAAGCTTTCACCTCTGCGCAAGACCGCGCGGACTTTCGTCCGTTATCTGGAGGCCCAGAAGGGCTGTGCGTTCGGGAGCAGCTGTTTCCCATGAGGCGGAGGATGCACGAAAACGATCCGCTCCACGCGACCCTGGGTAAGGTCGCTCGGGACGATCGCGTCGGTGCTTAATCTCCACTTCATCGCTGCATCCTGCGCCAACTGGTCCAAGTCCGGCGAACCACTTGTTTTCAGGACCCGGGTGGTGGTGACATGACCGCTTCGGTCGAGCGTCATCGAGATCACCACCGAGCCCTGCAGGCCGTCGATGTAAACACCGTAAGGCATGCGGGGACTCCCTTTCTCTAGCCACTTAGCGTCGGCCGAGGTGAACGGCCACGCGACTAACATCACCGCGACGGCGCCGCAAATTGCGGCGCAACGCGCTGTTCTGCTTGCTTTTGTGTGCATAAGAACATGATCGGACCGCGTGGACGGAGGGCAAGCAAATTCGTCTTCCGCACTGGCTCGTTAGGTAAGCCCGGTTTAGGGGTTAGAGATGGCTAAAAAAATCGCTCTTCTTTTCTCCGGCCAGGGGGCGCAGGCCGTCGGTATGGGCCAGGATTTGGCGGCGGAATTTGTCGAGGCGACCGATCTCTTCCGCCGCGGCGATGAAGTGCTCGGGCGCCACCTGAGCGAGATCGTCTGGTGCGGTCCGCTCGAGGAACTCACTCGCACCGCAAATTGCCAGCCGGCGCTCTACCTCCACGGCCTCGCCTGTCTCAGCGTCTTGCGCGAAATCGTCGGCATGTTCCCGGTCACGGCCGCAGCGGGCTTGTCGTTAGGGGAATGGACCGCGCACGCGGCCGCGGGCACCTTCAGCTTCGAAGAAGGCCTCCGCCTCGTCGAGCAGCGCGGGCGATTCATGGAGATGGCTTGCGCCGCCACCGACGGTGCGATGGCCGCGATGATCGGCGGCGAGGAAGCGGCCGTGCGCGCGCTCGCCGCAGCCACCGATGTCGATGTGGCGAACCTCAACTCGCCCGGCCAGATCGTGCTCTCCGGTGAGCGCGCGAAGATCGAGCAAGCCGTCGCGCAAGCCAGGGAGCACGGCATTCGCCGCGCCACGTTGCTCAACGTCGCCGGCGCCTATCACTCGCGGCTCATGGAAACGGCCCGACAACAGGTGGGCGAAACCCTCCGGGCGGTTGAGCTGCAGACGCCGCGTTTTCCGGTGATCAGCAACGTCACCGGCGCCGAAGTAAAATCGGCGGAGGAAATTCGCGCGACCCTCCAGGACCAGGTCACCGCCACCGTCCGCTGGACCGAATGCATCGAGCAGATGCTCTCGTTAGGCTGCGACCTCTTTCTCGAGCTCGGCCCGGGCGCGGTCCTCGCCGGCCTCGTCGGCCGGATCCGCAAAGGCACCGAGGTAGTCAGCGTGCACGATGTTCCGTCCCTGCAGAAGTGTGTCGAGATTTTGAAGCAGGAATTCTGCGGCGAAGCCTAATGACTCCACGGTCATCCCGAGCGAAGCGCAGCGCAGTCGAGGGATCCCGCCGGGTTTCGTGAAAGCGATCGCGCAGCTCTCCTCCAGTCGGAGCTTCAACGACACCCCACGGGATCCCTCGACTGCGCTTCGCTCCGCTCGGGATGACCTGTCCCCGCAGAACGGCGCAGCTGCCAAGCCTTGCACGAGCGATTACATCTGCTACAACCGGTTTCCCGAAATGTCTCTGCCTCTTCTCGACTCGCACTCGCGCGTGATGATGTTCGCTCCGCATCCGGACGACGAATCCCTCGCCGCCGGGGTTTTTCTCCAGCGCGCCCTCGCCGCCGGGGCGGAAGTGCGCATCGTCTACGGCACGGACGGCGAACGCAACGGCTGGCCGCAGCGTTTGCTCGAACGCAAAGTCCGCATCCGCGCGGAAGACCGCCGCCGCTGGGGCACGCGCCGGCAAGCCGAGGCGCTGGCCGCGTTGCGCGTGCTCGGCATGGGGCCGGAAAAACTCGAGTTTCTTTCGTGGCCCGATCTGGGCGTGACCGATCTGCTCCTCGGCGATTGCCGCGAAACCATCCGCCATCTGGCGGAGATCATAATCGACTGGGCGCCGACGCACCTGTTGCTCCCCTCCGCCTGCGACACGCATCCCGACCACAGCGCGCTCGCGGTCCTGCTCCGCCTCGCGTTCGACAACTTCCTCCCGCAGAGTCACGGCATCGCGCGGCTGGAATATCTCGTGCACGGCGCGAGCGCGACTTTCGCGCGCAAAGCCCTCGGGTTCGCCCAGGACGCGGCCGAGAGTGCGCTCAAACGCCACGCGATTTCCTGCCACCTCACCCAGGTTGCTTTCTCGCGTCGGCGGTTCCTCGCCTATGCGGAGCGGCCGGAGCGCTTCGTCCTCAGCGACCAGCCGGCGTGGAGCTCGGGCGAGGGGCCGATCGAGTCCGTGCGCCGCACCCGCGCCGGGGTGCACTTGCAGGTCGCGTTTGCCTTGAAGCCGCTGCGGGCGGACGAAACTTCCCTTTACGTTGTGGGTCATGATCGTCGCGGCGGGCTGCGCCGTCTGCGCGCCACCCTGCCGGGCCGCAGCGCGCGGCTCGACCTCGTCGATTGCGGCACCGGCGAGATCACTGGCCTGGGCCGTTACGAGGGGAACGCCTTCCGCGCCGGCATCACCCTGCCGGCCGGGCTTTTCGAAAACGACCGGGCGGTGCATGTGAAACTCGATCGCCGCGTTTGGTTTTTCGATGAAGCCGGCTGGCTTGAAATCGGCGCGCTTCGTCCGGAACCAGTCGCCGTGCCCTGGCGCCGCGAGCTCGTCGTTGCCTAACGAACAATGGACATGACTCTTTCCCAACGAATCGATAGCGACCTGAAGGACGCAATGCGCGCGCGCGATGCCGCGAAGCTCGGCGTCCTCCGCATGCTCAAATCGGCAATCAAAAATGCCGCGATCGAAAAAGGCGGCGCGAGCGCGGAGCTCGACGACCCCGAAGCGACCCAGGTCCTGCGGAAGCAGGTGAAGCAGCGCCAGGATTCAATCGAGAGTTTCGAGCAAGGCGGCCGCCCCGAGCTCGCAGAGAAAGAGAAAATCGAGCTCGCGATGTTGAACGACTACCTCCCCGCGGCCATGAGCGCTGAGGAACTTGCCGCACTCGTCCGCGAGGCCGTCGCGGAAGTCGGCGCGACCTCACGCGCGCAGATGGGCGCGGTCATGAAAGTGCTCGGCCCAAAAGTCGCCGGACGCGCCGACGGCAGGACCCTGAGCCAGGAAGTGCAGCGTCAGCTCGCCTAACGAGTATAGGACCATGCTGACCGCGATCATCGTCGCCGGCGGCCGCAGCCAGCGCATGGGGTTCGATAAACTCCTCGCTCCGCTCCAGGGCCGGCCGGTCGTGGCCCACTCCATCGCCGCCCTCGAAGCGACCGCATCGGTGAGCAGCATCCTCCTCGTCGCCCGCGCCGAACGGCTCGCGGAGTTTGAAGCAGTTGTGAGCCACGAAGGTTTCCAGAAAGTCGCAGCCGTCATCGCCGGCGGCACCCGCCGCCAGGATTCGGTTCGCGCAGGTCTTGCGCGGTTACCTGCGGATACCGAGTTTGTCGCCGTCCACGATGCCGCGCGCCCACTCGTTAGGCCAGAGCTCATCGAGCGCATCTTCGCCCTTGCCCGAGCGCATGGCGGAGCGGCCAGCGCCGCACCCGTCACGGACACGCTGAAGCGCGTCGATCGCGAAAATGGCGTCATCGGCGGCGTCGATCGCGCCGATCTTTTTGCCGTGCAAACGCCGCAGATTTTCCAGCGCGCGATCTTGGAAAAAGCCTACGCCGCACTCCTAGCCGAAGACCTGGAAGTAACCGACGAAATCTCCGCGGTTGAGCGCGTCCGAGGGAAGGTCGTGCTTTTGCCTCACGCCGACGCAAATTTCAAAATCACTTTTCCCACTGATCTCGCCCTGGCGGATTTTGTTCTCAGTCAGCGCCGATCCTGAAACGAGTCAGCACGCAGGCTTGACAGCGCGGGGCGCAATCGAAGAACCTTCGCGCAGGATTATCTCGCAACGGTTACTCGAAGCAGGAGCGCTCGATCTTCCGGTCTTGGCGGGCAAATGGGCGCCCATTTAGAATGTCATTTTTCTTTTTTTGGGCGGTCCCAAATTTGGTTGTCTGTCTTTACAATCGAAGGTTAGCGAATGCGCCGTATCTCTCAAAGGGAAGCGAGGAAAAACTGCAATAAGTCGGTTAATCTGAGCGACGCGTTCGGGGAGGGCCGCGAAGAAGGGCGGGGGGAGTGGGGTCAGCTGAGAATCTTGACACGGTAGGAGAGTAGGGGTCCGGAGAGTATTCTTTCTTGTGCAATAGCGGGAGGGCAGAAGGTGAGGATGGCCGTTCAGGTGACCCGGATCTTTCCGCGATTGCTCGACTACTACCGGACTGTTTCTTCGGGAATAGGTGTCTCGGAGCACTACCCGTCGTCAGGGCGCGTCGGGCGGTAGTGGATCGCGCGCACCCGACAGTCTAACTCGAAAGGATACTCAGGCAGGATGAGCACCGCAGCGTTGTAGGGCAATTCGTAGTCATAACTGACGATCGCGGGACTGTCCGTCGCCGTCGTCATGGTGTTATAGGTCTCCGCGAATCGGGCGCTCACGCCATGTTCGCGACGGGCCGTCCAGGGACCCAGCCGTTCGACCACTTCCTGCACGGTGGTGTCCCGGTTCACAAACGCGAAGTCGCGCGGGAGCCGTGGCGTCGGAATCGCGCGTTCCTCGAACGCTTTGCGCAGCAACTGCTCCTCGTTCATCCCGCGATCGAAAGCGCGCAGGATGCCGTAAAGAAGAGCCCCGCCGATGGCCACCATGTAGAAAACCTTCAGCCAGTGAAACTCGCGCGGCAGGTGTGGCGGAGCATAGGAAGGATTTCCGCGGATCGGCTGCCAGTCTTTCACCCGGCCATCCACGAGGTGAACTTGGAAACCCATGTAGCCTTCGTGGTCTTCGGTCAGGAGATGGATGGAAGGGTAGTAGCGCAAGGAGTCGCCGTAGCGGCGCTCGCTTTCGCGCCGGCTGGGTGCGCCGCAGAGCGCGACCACCTCTTGCTCCGTCATTCCGACACGAAGCTTTTGTGACAGTCCTTTCTCGGTGGGAAAATCGGACGCGGCGAGCGGGGTGAGAGCGATGAAGCAGCCAAGAGCAGCGGCGACGAAAGCCTTCATGCACTAACTCAGCGACGGGAGAAGGAGCGGGAGTAGCTGCGCGACGTCGGTGCGCTTGAAAGGCCGGCCTTTGACCGGCTTCGTCGGCGCGGGGAGATCGCGCACCTGCTTGAGTTCGCCGTCTTTCCAGACCCACGCGTCCTGGTTGTAAGGCCCGACTTTCCGCGGATCGCTCCAGGTGTGGATGGAGATCAACCGATTCGAGACCGCGGAGGCGATGTGCATCGGACCGCTGTCGACGCTGACGACGTAACGCGCGCGGCGGATGAGCCAGATCAGCTGGAGGATGCTGGTGTGGTTCAGAAGGTTGACGCAGTTGTCGGGGACGGGCAGCTCGCGCTTGGCGCGGCCAACGAGGACGATGCGGTGCGGGGCGAGGGCGCGGCAGAATTCCTCGACCGCGAGGTCGCTGAGCGACTTCCGGCGGCCGCGCGCGAAAGGATGAAGGAGCACGTAGGGCTCGTCATCGTCGAAGCGCACGATCGGGTCGCCGGTGGGGAGGGGGAAGCGTAACGGCTGCGTCACGGGCACGCCGAATTTCTCCACGAGGGCGAGGTAACGATCGACTGCGTGCGCGTTGCGATCGACCTCGGCGATGTGCCCGTAAAATCTCCGCGCGCCTTCCCGCGCGTCGCTCATGCCGTAGAACTCTTTCGGATGACTGGTGCGGCCGATAAGCGCGCTCCGGAGCAGCCCTTGAAAGTCGAATGCCACATCCGGTTGGAGCCTTCCGGTCTGGCGCATCCACGGAAGGAGTCGAGTCGCGAGACCGAGCCCACCGAGCTCGCCGCGCGGGAAAATATGGATGTGGTTGATGCAGCTATTTCCGCGCAGCACCGGCGTCCACTCGGGATTGATGACCCACGTGATCGCGGCCTGCGGATAGGCATCGCGCAACAGCGCCACCGCCGGCAACGTATGGACGATGTCGCCTAACGAACTCGGCTTGATGATGAGGAGGGAACGGATTGCTGATTGCTGATTGCGGATTGCTGATTGAGGAGGCATCGGGCGCCGGGCGGCGAAGTTTGGATTTCTAATTAGCAATCAGAAATCCGCAATCAGCAATTCTCCTTAGCGCCCATGCGCGAGGCGTTCCGCGAGACGCTCGGAGAGGCCGGCGGCGCGTATTTTTCGCTGCGTGCTCGCGAGGTCGTATTCCACGCGGCGTTGCTCGATGAGCTGGTCCTCGGGGTGGTAAATGCTGTAGGCCGCGCGCCAGTCGCGGTCGCGCGGCTGCCCGACGCTGCCGGTGTTGATGAAATACTTTTTGCCGTTCGTGAGCAGGATCCGCTCGGAGGCGATGCGGCGGACGTTGTCATCGCGCACGAAGGCCGTCGGCCAATGGGTGTGCCCGAAAAAACAGAGCGACGTATGCTGGTAGGTGAAGCTCGCGATCGCGTCGAGGTCGTTAAAGATGTAGCCCCATTGCGCCGGCGTATCGAGGGTCGCATGGACGATCGTGAAATCGCGCACCTGCCGGGTGAGACGCAGTTCTGCGAGCCATTTTTTTTCCTCTTTGGAAAGATGCGCGCGGGTCCAGCCGATCGCTTCCTCGGCGAGTTCGTTGAAGCCCTCGGTCGAGGATTCGATCGAGGCCTGCTCGTCGTGATTCCCTTTCACCACCGGGCACTCGAGATCCCGGATGAGCTGGACGCACTCGCTCGGGTTCGCGTTGTAGCCGACGATGTCGCCGAGGCAGACGTAGTGCGTGCAGTCGCGCTCGGCGGCGTCGGCGAGGACGGCCTCGAGTGCTTCGAGGTTGCCGTGGATATCACTGAGAATGGCAAAACGCATCGCGAAGAGGTTACAGTTCGATGTCGGGAATGCGATGATCCAACGGAATATCGAGCTGCTTTTCGAGAATTTTCAGCCGCCGCAACAAAGTCGGCAGCCGCTCGTGAGGGCTGCGCCGGTAGAGCGCGAGGAGCTTCTCGTAGGCGGCGCGCTCCTGGCCCGGCGCGCAGGATAACTCATAGGCCGAGAAGCGCTCGTCGTATTCCGGCGCGCCGGGACGCTCGGCGGCTTTTGCGAAATAGCGCGAGGCCGCGAGATGATCGCCGAGCTTGTCCTTGTAGAGCCGGGCGAGCGATTCGTAGAGCTGCGGACGATCGGGGTTGTTCTTGATCCCGCGCTCGAGGAAATCTTTTCCGAGCTCAATGTATTCGCGCTGGGCTTTCCGGCGGAGCGCCTCATCCGGTTGATTCGGATCGTTGAGCGCAGCGACGCTGGCGTTCCAAGCCATGTGCCAAGCGGCCATGTCCCAGAAGAGAACGGAGCGCGGCTGGAGCGTTGTCGCCTCGCGGAAGAGCAGGAGCACGCGGCCCCATTCCGTGCGTTCCCAGGCGACGTGCGCCTGGATGAAGATGATATCCGCCACGAGCGAGCGGAAGCCGCTCAGGGCCGCGAGAAAACCGAGCTGCCCGATCTGTTCGCGCAAGCCGAGCCCGAGCTTCGCTTCGTGGAAATAAGCACTGCGATGCTGCGCCGAGAGCGCTGACTCGATGGGCACGCGCAGTCCGCCGAAACCGAGCAGCAGCGCCGTGACGAGCAGGAGGCGGGTCATAATTCCCGCCCGTAAAACACCATCCACGCGAAGAAGAAATAGACCGACGTGTAGACGCACCCGAGCACCGCGGTCTGCGCGAAAAGCCCGGCCGGGATCGCCGTACCCGCGACGATGTCGTCGATCAGATTGAAGAGCTGGAGATCAGGAAAAATGAGCGCCACGAGCGCGAGAAAAGCCTTCGTAATCCAGCCAGCGGAGTTCTGTTCCAGCCAATAGGCGCGCGCGGTCGCCTGGAGATGGCCGATGAAATAAATGAAGACCATCACGAAGATGGTGAAGATGTTCGAGGTCGCGAAGGTGGAGATGAAAAGCGTGAGCGACGCGAGCAGCGCGGACTTCAGATAAATGACGACGATCCCGGCGCCGAGGCCGCTGCTGAAGGCCGAGGCCTTGATCCCGCGGACGGCTTCCTGCACCTGGTCGGGCCGGAGTTCGCTCGCCTGCCGGACGGTTTCGCCAACGAGCATTTCCTGCCTAACGAAAAGCACGACGAGGAAAACCGCCGTCATGGCGATGAGGCTGAACGCGAGGAGCAGGAGGACGCCGAGTAATTTGCCGGCGAGATACTCGTAACGTGGGACGGGCTTCGCGAGGATGGTGTAGATCGTCCGCTCCTCGAGGTCGCGCGGGAGGAGTTGCGCGGTGACCACGATCGCGAGGAGCGAAGTGAAGATGCTCATCGCGCCTAACGACACGTCTTTGAGCACCTGAAACTCCTGCTGAAAACTGAGCTGGGCCATGAAGACCGAACTGCCGATCAGGAGGAGCGCGAAGAGGAGGAGGAAGTAGAAAACTTTCAGCCTAACGAGCTCGGTGAGGGTGTTCCCGGCGAGCGCGGCGACGCGCCCGGGTGAGAAGCGGCGGTGTTTCATGATGCAGCTGGCCCCGGCGGCGGTGAGCCCGACTGCCTTCGAGAGCGCTTCAGAACTCGGTCATTCCGAGCGGAGCGAAGCGCAGTCGAGGAATCCCGTGGAGCAGGCTTTAAGGAAACGCCACGGGATCCCTCGACTCCGCCTCCGGCTTCGCTCGGGATGACACCGTTTTCTTTCCCGACTAGAGCTGTCTTGGCTCGCTTCATTTCTCGGAGGGCGGTTTCGTTGCGCTGAGGAAAAGGTTTTCCAGCGTGGTCTGCGGCTGCCGCGTGGCCACGAGGCGGGCCGGCGATTTTTCCACGAGCGCCGCGATCTCCGCGAGTACTTCCGGGGTCGCATTTTGCAGGATGAGCTCGGTCTGATCCTCGATCGCGAGCAGGTCTTCGACCCTGCCTTCGCGCACGAGCACGCCGCCCGCGAGGATCCCGACGCGATCGCAAATCTCCTGCACCTGCGCGAGCAGATGCGACGAGAGCAACACGGTGATGCCGCGCCGTTTCAGGTCGAGAATCAGGTCGCGAATCTCGCGCGACCCCGCCGGATCGACGCCGGCGGTCGGCTCGTCGAGCACGACCAGTTTCGGCTCCTGGATGAGGGCCTGCGCGAGCCCGATGCGCTGGAGCATGCCCTTGGAATAACCGCCGAGCCGGCGATCGCGCGCCTCCTGCAAACCGACGAGATCGAGCAATTCGCTGCTCCGGCTTTTTAACTGCGCGCCGCCCAGACCGCAGAGCTTCCCGTAGAAGCGCAGTGTCTCCGCGCCGGTGAGATACTTATAGAAATAGGGATTCTCGGGGAGAAAACCGACCGCCTCGCGGCTCCCGACTTCTCGGCTGTCGCGCCCGAAGATCGCGGTCGAACCCTTGGTCGGCGAGACCAGCCCGAGGATGATTTTCAGGGTCGTACTTTTGCCCGAGCCATTCGGGCCTAACAATCCGTAAACCTGCCCGGGCGCGACCTCGAGATCGAGCCCGCGCACGGCGACGAGCCGGGTGCGGCGGAAGGGGATCAGAAAAACTTTCGTGAGGCCGCGGACGGCGACCGCTGGTTCACTCATGGCGAATCTCAAAACCACGGGCCACCGGCGGCTCCGCGAGCGGCGCCTCGTGTTGCTGCCGAATGTGCGCGCGCAACTCACTCTGGCCGATCGCTGTGATGAAGTCGCGAAGCTCAGCGTCTTCACCGCTGGCCTGCAACTCGACCCGGCCGTCGGGCAAATTTTTCACCCAGCCGGTGACGTCGAAACCTTTCGCGACTTGCTTCACCGACCAGCGAAACCCCACGCCCTGAACGTTGCCTTCAAAAAAAACCTGGAGCGAAGTCATGACGATCGGCCGGCATTGTAGCGAGCGAATCGCGCCGTGGCTAGAGGAGTGCGTCGCGCGCTGCGCCGGAGGGACGCGCTTCCCGCGCGTCAAGTTTGGCGGGCCAGGATCACCCCGCAGAATCTCAGAGGGCGTCTAAAAACTGGGTCATTCCGAGCGGAGCGCAGCGCAGTCGAGGAATCCCGCGGAGTGAGCTTTAAGGTTTCGCCACGGGATCCCTCGACTCCGCCCCGCCTTCGCGGGGCTCCGCTCGGGATGACACGAGTTTTTAGACGCCCTCTCACACTGGATTCACGGAAGCGTCCCTCCGGCGCGGCGCGGACGCGCCGTTTACGGCTGCTCGAGCGGTGCCGGGCTGCCTTCGGGCGGGAGCGGATCAGTCTGCGGATCGGGCAGAGGTTCCGGCGGCGCGACCAGGCGCGGGTCGTTCGTGTCGAGTCCGAACTGCTCTTCACCCGAATGGATCGCGATCAGGGGCGGCGGCGTCGGGGGCGGCGCGGTTTTCTCCGCGACGAGCGCGGCCGAGGCGGGACGAATGTCTTCACTGGCGACGTAGCCGTTTTCGCCGGTCTGGAGTTGCACCTTCACGTAGCCAAACGAGGGGCGGATCACTTTCATGATCGAGTCGCGGGGCAGTTGCTGGTCGGGGCCGTTCCCCTGTTGCGGGCCGTAGCGGTAGAACGAGCTCTTCTCCGCGATCACGGCATACCAGTCGCCGGTGGTGCGGTTAAGCGCGGTGATTTTCTGCACGCTGCCGCAGCCGCTCGCGAAAAGAGCGACCAGAAAAAGCGCGCCGATCGCTCTCGCAAGCCGGCTTATTTGTAGCTGTAAACGAAACATACTCCCGCGGGCGCGTCCTCCTCCAGTCCGACTCGGACGTAGAATTGGCCGCTATTCGCTACCGTCACTCCAGCAGCCGCTTTGCCATCCGCGTGATATTTATCCGACACGACCGGGGTGCCGGTTTCATCGAAAATCTCGACGCTCAGCCGCTTGCCCGCCGCGGTCGCACCGGCGGAGAACCAATATTGATTCCCGGCGTAAAGATTGACCCCGAAGAGCTTCTTCTCGTGCGCCGCGAAGCTGCCGCTCCAATGCCCGTCGCGCAGCTTGAAGCCGTCGTTCGCGAAAGCGCCAGCGAGGTCGAGCGCCGTTTCCCGCGCCGCGACTTCCTGGTCGGTCTCGGCGGCGCCGGAAATTTGCAACGCCATGCCGCCGAGGAGGGCGAGGAGGGCGAGGAAAATAAGGCGAACCGGGCGCATCGTTAGTCCTTCTTTTGGATCACCTGCATGAGCTGGTTGATCGTACCTTGGAGCCGCGTCACCTCTGCGGGCGCGAGCGATTTACCGAACGGCGTGGTGACGATTTTCTCGATCTCCTGCAGCTGCGTGTTCACGGTTTTCACGAGCGGATCGTTTTGCAGATCGGGCGAGACCTGGGTGAGCTTCGAGTGGATGAAACGGAGCAGCTCCGGCTGCCGCAGCACCTGCGCGAGATGCTCGTCGTAGTTTTTCGCGACCACATTGGCCACCACCTGCGCGCCGCGGATCCAGCCGCCGAGACTCACGAGGATGACGAGGTCCTGGTCGCGATGCGTCTGCATCGAGGTCTTCACTTCGTTCTGTGTCGCCTCGAGTTCTTCCTGGAGCGCAGGCCACTCGTCGTTCTCGGCGAATTGGTTGATGCTGTTGCCGCGCGCGAGAATGTTCTCACTGACGCCAAGGGCCTTCGCCATTTTCAGGATGTCGCCGCCGGTGTTTTTCACCTGTTGCGAATCCTGTGCCTCGATCGCGATGAAGCCGTCCGCGATCAGCCCGCCGAGATTCAGCGCGATCTGCGCGCGGGTTTTGTAATTCATCGCGATCGGTCCGCGAAACGCCGAGGTCCAATCGGGCTTCGCCGGTTTTCCGAGCGCGGAGAAGGTCTCGCCCGGGGTCGGGATCGTGATCTCGTCGGTCCGGATCGCCTGCGCGAGGTCGTGAGGCGCGAGGCCGGCTGGAGTGGCGCTGGCGGACGCGGTCGGGCTGGGTTCGGCGAGGGTCGCACTCGCGCACGCGAGCGACAAAACCGTCCCAGTGAGGAGCCGCACGATCATGCGGGAGATTAATCACGCCCTCTGGCAATGCCAACCCGGAATATCGCGGCGCCCTTGCCCTCTTCGAGAACGTCAGCGCGCGAACCGGTTCCGGAGTTGAAGGAAGGGGCGCTCGACCGAGAAGAATAAGGCAGTTCCGGCCAGGTAGATCGCAATCTCGATCAGGAGAAGTCCCCAGGCCGACGTGAGTGGGATGGAAGCCCACTCACAGATCCGAATGATGGCATGAATCACCAGCTTGTGGCTCAGATAGACACTGTAGAAAATGCTCGCGATAAAGGCTGCTCCCGGCACCTTCACGCGCGACCACGGCAGCTTGCGGCTGAGACAGCAAAGAAGCAGCGCGGTCATTCCGAGCGCGACCAACGGGAGTTGCCAGACGCAGCAGCTGACCGTGAGCACGTCTCCTTCCCCCAGCCAAAGCGCGAAGCTGAGTATGAGGATCGCCGCCGCCCAGAGCCAACGAGCGGAGCCGGTCATGGCGTTCCACCATTGCGGCCGGTATCTCTCGATCGCCGCGAGCGCGACTCCGCAGACCAGCGGATCGAGCCGCGTCCAGGTAGGATAATAAATCCATAACTGATAAGCGCGCGGCGAGGCGCCACCCAGTTGCCCCGGGAATTGATGGGCGAGGTAGCTGCGCAAGATCAGGCCACCGGTGAAGATAAGGCAGGGCGCGACAAACGCCGCGAACCGGGAGCGGCCCAGACCTACCAGGACCAAAGGTAAAAAGAGATAGAACTGATCTTCCACCGCGAGCGACCAAGCGTGAGAGAAGGCGGTCCCGCCGTGTAAGTCGATGTTCTGGACAGAGACGAGAAACTTCCAGAGCGGCGAGATTCTCGGAAACTCCCGCCAGGCCGGCAGGAAGAAATAAATCGCGAGGACGAAGAGATAGGCCGGCAGAATCCGAAAGGCCCGCCGTTTGTAGAATCGGCCGAATCGGATCCCATCTGCTTTCGTTAGCTGACTCAGTAGCTGTCCACCAATCAGGTAACCGCTAAGGACAAAAAACAGATCGACGCCGACCCAGCCGAAGCGATGAATTTCGTAGGGGAGCGCAAAGCCAAAAATCCCCGTGTGGTAGACGACTACGACCACGATGGCCACGGCCCGCAGCAGGTCCAGCCCCGGCTGGCGCCGACGATGCTGAAACCGCGGGTCGATTCCGGCTGGCGTTTCTCTTAAGTCCAAGACTGAAATAACGGGAGCAGTTAATCGCCAGGCCTAAACTTTGGCTATGGCTTTTTCGCCGGGTTCCACATCGGCCGCCTACGCCGCCGCCTACGCCGAGATTCATTATTCCGCGATCATCAACCACGATTTTGGCCCGCAGGGCGGGATGCCCTTTTTCCTCTGCAGTCGGGAGCGTCGCTCCGTTTTATGCCGACCGAGGGTAGTCAATCATGCTCGGCGAGCGGACTTCCGGCGCCACGAGCGGCTTGGCGG
>JBBSUP010000081.1:0-16428 GCA_038234295.1 Chthoniobacterales bacterium | reverse complement strand
GGGCAATCATCGGCGCCTTCTGATCCGCTGGGAAAAACAAAGCGCGCTCTATCTCGCTTTCGCCACTCTTGGATGTTGCCTGATTGCTTCACGTTTCCTCTAACCTCTTCTCATGCACACTTACTTTTCGGATAGCTTCTATCACCTTTCGGTTCCCGTGACCCCTGAACAATTTGCCGATTCCAGGCAACGAGAACAATGGCGCGAAGAAAAAGGCATGATTGTGCTCAAACTCCGGAGCGACGAGCACCGGCGCACCCCGATCGATGTGTTCATTTATGAGCCATTCGATTTCGCTGCGGAATTTCTGGCTGCGAAGTGGGAACCGGTCATGGGCATAGTCTCGGCCCCGATCGTGCGTTATCCCACTCTCATCGCGATGAAGCGCTCGGCCGGGCGCCCACAGGACCTCGCTGATATTTCCGATCTTGAGGAAATAGAAAAACTGCGAGACCGTTCCTAGCATGACCAAGGAAGAACTCTATGCCCATCCCGGCTGGGAGTGGTGCACGTTCGAGGGATCGCGGCGCCACACTCTGCTGATCGGTCTACAGACCACTTTCCGCGAAAAGCTGGAATGGCTGGAGGAAGCCGAGACGCTCACGCTGCAGATGCGCGCCGCGCGCGAAGCGGCGAAGGCTGAAAACCTTCGAGATACTGGAGAACAGTGATTGGTTATTGGTATAGCGGCGGGCGGCTCGCCCGCCAATGTCGGACGATCGGCTGACCAATTGTAGGGCGGGCGCTCCGCCTGCCGCGCTAACCGTGGAGGGACGACCAAAGACTTCCCGCCGTGGTGGGTGTCATCCCCGTCGTGGAGGGACGACCGTCGTGTCGTCCGTGTCTTTTGTCTGCGCCTGACTGCGAGGACGGGACAGCGCCCGTCCCCCCAGATCAGCCGCAGGCGGAGCGCCCGCCCTACAAATACCCAATAACAAACAACCAATAACCGTCGGCGCTATGCGCCGACAGGCGGCAGCCGCTCCCGATATTTCCAGATCAGCCACGGCAAGCGCCGGGCGCTCCAAAACCGGGGCAGGAACACCCTCGGTTGCGCCACCGAACGGAAGAACCACCCGAGAAAATACCGGTCCGCCCAGTCCGGAATGCGGACCTGATCCCCGGTGATAAATCCCAGGGCAGCCCCGATGCAATGCACCGCCGGCCGGTAATCAAGCTGCTCGAGCAGGTGTTGCCCGAGCGGATCCTGAATCCCGCCACCCACGGCGATCACCACGTGCCGCGGACGCTTTTCCCGGACCAGCGCAAGGAGCGCCTCATCCTCCACCGGCCGCCCGTATCTCGGCGCGACGTAGACGAAGGGTGAATTGCGGAATGCGGAATTCGAAAGGCCAACTGAGGAGCCCCCGACCTCTGACCTCAGATCTCCGCTCTCAGCTTTCAGCTGTCCGCTTTCAGCTTTATCCCCTTCCAAATACCCGACCAGCTTCGCCCGCGACGCTTCCGTCGCCACCACCCAAACGACCGCCCCGGGTTCGCGCATGCTGGCATGTTCGAGCAGGCGTTTCACGTGTTCGAACCCAGAGATGCGCGGGATCCTTTCGCCGGTAAAAAACTTCCAGAGCAACACCATGAAACCGCTATCGGCGATCGCGATTTCGGCGCTGAGCAGGGCCCGCCGGTAATCCGGATCCCGGCAAAGATTGATCATCGAAGGCGCCGCCGGCGCCACCAGAAGACCGCCGCAGCGCGTGATCTCCTCCACCGCCTCGCGCGAAGCGCCCCCGAAGAATGCGATGCCGAGGATTTGGTGAGTCTTCAAGAAAAGCGGAAAGCTGACAACTGAAAGCGGAAATGATAACGGAAACCGGATAAGGGAAGCTGCATCAGTAAATCAATGATGAGTCGGATGTCGGATGAGCTACGCGAGCGCACAAGGCGTTATGCGTCATTGGTCGTCAAGCTTTTCGTCGCGCTTCAGTGTAGGCGCGTCTCTGTGAGACGCGAAGCGAGGTTGACCGCCCGCAGTTTTCAATCTCTGCTCCCGCCTGCGCCGAAACGGACTCCGGCGTGGCAGGCCCCGCCTTCAAACCTCCGACCTCCGAGAATTTCAGCTACCTTCCCACTTTCAAACGTTCCCACTTCTTACCTCCGCCTTCCTCCTTCATCCCTCTCCCCTTCCGCCCGTCCGCGATCCGCCTTTCGAATTTCAGCCACCTTCCCACCTTCCAACATTCCCCCTTTCATACTTCTTCCTTCCTCCTTCTTCCTTCTCTTCCCATGCCTTGGTTTGCCCTCCACACCGCCCCACGACAGGAAAATAAAGTTGCGCAGCTCTTGGAGCGCGACCTCCAGATCGAGGTCTTCGCGCCCCGCATTCGATTTCGCCGGATGCGGGCCGGCCAGCCCATCTGGACCACCGAAGCCCTTTTCCCGGGATACCTCTTCGCCCGATTTGATTACCTGGACCGTCGACGCCAGATTAACGCTCTCCCGGGGGTGACTAGCGTCGTCCACTTCGGCGAGCGCCCGGGCGAGGTAGGCGAGGGGATGATCGCCGAGCTCCGCTCCCACGTGTCGGATCGCGAGACCATCGAAGTCACCGCCGATCCGCAGCCGGGCAGCGACGTCATCATCGCCGCCGGCCCGATGAGGGGCCTGCGGGTCTTGGTCACCCGGGTCATGCCCGCGCGCCAGCGGATCGCGATCCTGCTGGAAATGCTCGGCACCCACCGCGAAATCGAGATCGAATCAGCCCGCGTCCTCCCCGCGAATCCGCGGGACCAGGGCGGTGCGAAAGTTTGAATGTATGAAAGTGCGAAGGGCGCGGACGCCGTGTGAAGGTTCGAACGTTTGAAAGTGGGAGAAGCGCTCCGGCGCGCTGTGCGAACGTTAGAAAGTGGGAAAGTGCGAACGTCGTCGCGAGGGCCTTCCAGCTACCTTCAGACGTTCCCACTTTCGGACCTTCCCATATTCCCACCCTTCCCACTCCCCCTTCATAATTCATCCTTCTCTTTCGGCCTTCCGCATTCCGCGTTCCGCATTTCCCGGCCGCTTTCATAATTCATAATTCTTTTCACCTTCGAACGTTCCCACTTTTCCCCTCCGAGCTCCGCTTATGGCGATCCGCGTTCCGCATTTCCCCGCCCCTTTCATAATTCATCCTTCGTAATTCATAGTTCTCTTCACCTCCCTGCTCGTTTGCGGCTGACACAGCCGCTACTACACTGCGACATGCGTTCAGAGAGCGATCGACTCCGCATTCAATCGTTCATGACCGCCTTGGGATCTCGTGTCCGGGGACCCGGGAACATTTACTTCACGGGCGGAACCACTGCGGTACTCCACGGATGGCGCGAGACGAGCATCGACATCGACCTCAAACCGGATCCCGAGCCTCCGGGCCTCTTCGAAGCGATCGCCAGCTTGAAAGACGAGCTCGATGTCAACGTCGAGCTGGCCAGTCCCGACGACTTCATTCCGGCCGTCCCCGGCTGGCGCGAGCGCAGTCTTTTCATTACGCGACACGGCGTGCTGGACTTTTTCCACTACGACCCCTACGGCCAGGTGCTGGCGAAACTGCAACGTCGTCACGAGCGGGACCTGCTCGATAGCAGATCGTTCGTCGCCGCCGGTCTCGTCCAGTTGCCGAAGCTGCGCGAGATGTTCGCCCTGATCGAACCGGAGCTCATCCGTTACCCCGCGCTTGATCCGGCCACGTTTCGGCAGGCGGTCATCGGCTTTTGCGATGAAAACCGCTGACCCGATTTCCCATCTGCCCGGTGGCGCCCTCATCGCGCAGGGTCTGCGCGATCGGCGCGCGGGACACAGCACCATCCCCTCGATCCTGCTCGAGATTGCGCACAGCCGGCTCACGACCGCCGGGGTGATGCCGGCAACGAGCGAACCCCGGGCTGCGGAGCCCGAACGGCAGCTCTATCGCCTCCTCCGCGAGGAAGGCGGCGATGCCTACTCCCGCTACAATGCGCTGCGCCGAGAGTTGGACAGCTTCATCCACGCCTTCGAGGCCGAGCACCCGCGGCTCTCATACTAGTGTAGCTGCAGCTCTGTGAGCCGAGGTCCCTCTCAGAGGCGTGGCTACAGTTCGCGCCTCTCGCAGAGACGCACGGACAGCTTCATCCTCGCCTTCGAGGCCGAGCACCGCCCCACGGGCTGGAGCACGGCCTCCTCCCTCATAAATTCATAATTCTCTTTCAGCCTTCCGAGATCCGCGTTCCGCATTTCCAGGCCCCTTCATAATTCATACTTCTCTTCCATTTCGCGATCCGTTCCGACCAAGCCAGGCGAAACAAATTTCGAGAAATCTTGTCGAGAAATATTGAAATGGTTGCCGGCCCGCCGTACAAAAAGTGAGGCCGGGCTGCCTTAAACAACCCGGCCTCTGATGAACTCATCTGATTTTCGGTCAGACGGGTTTCATCGGTGCTACAGCGGTCTTGGCCTTACGGCTGAGACCGCTCTTTCTTTTGCTCTTGGGGACGTAACCGCACGCTTCGTAAAGCGCACTGTCCTCGCCCTCCGTGGGATCGCCCTTGATGGCGTTTACCACGAGCAGAAGAGCCTTTTGACTCTCATCGTCGCTGACCATCCGGCCGGTCAACGCGCTGATACGCGTATTCCGGGCCGTCGCCAGCTCGTTCCGGGCGTCCAGGGACGGTTTTACCCGCACCTTGAACTGCTCGAGCGTCATCCCCGTGAATAATTTATCCGCGGCGAGATCGGCCCAAGCTTCGGTAACGGTGTTAATCGATATTTCGATTTTTTTTGGTGGTTCCATATATACCTCCTTTCTAACTTTGCGCGCCAACGCCGCCATTTCCACCGAGCCAACCGAGTCCAGCATTGCCGAAGCCTTACGCAAGCTTTTCGAGATGACGGAGGATGAGCGAAAAGCAATGGGCTGCCGTGGATTCGAGTTGGTGCGCGAGAAGTTCACCTGGGAGAAAGCCGCTGCAGAGATGAAGTCCGTTTATGAGTGGGTGCTTGGGCAGGGGGATAGGCCGGATTGCGTGATCAGTGACTGAGCTTCGCTCAGCGTTTATTTGTTAATGGCTGTTGGTTATCGGGTTGCCGGCAAGCGGAGCGCTCGCCCTACAGGATTTTCCCACACTTCGCCTTCCTCCTTCCGCGCTCCGCAGTCCAACATCTTCCGATCTCCGATCACCGACCGCTGAGATCTGCGGCTGACACAGCCGCGGCTACACCTTCCCACCTTCGTGCGTTCCCACTTTTCAAACTGACCTCCGACCTCCGCTTTCAGCCTTCGTCCCTATGCCGAGCCAGCGTTTGCATCTCGATGCTTTGATGCTAAAATGCTTTCATGCGAACGACCTTGGATCTGCCGGATGAGCTCTTTCGTCAGGTAAAAGCGAAGGCGGCAATGGAGGGATCGAAACTCAAGGATTTGCTCACCCGGTATGTGGAGAACGGACTGCGCCAAACCGCTAGTGAGCGTCCGACTCGCCGGAGTAAGCTGCCAGTGATTAAGCGCCGCGGAAACGAAAGGGTCCCTCTTTTAAGCGGCGCGCGGCAGGCGGAACTCGAAGAAGAGGCAGATCGTGCCAGGCTCAACCGATCTTTTAGACGTTAATGTGTGGCTGGCGCTCGCAGTCGAGGCGCACACTCATCACGCCAGGGCGAAGGAATATTGGCAGAAGGGCGCTGCTCCGGTCACGGCTTTCTGCCGCATCACTCATCTCGCTTTTCTTCGGCATTTGACCAATAAGGCTGTTATGGGCGGGCACAGGTTAACCCTGGCGGCCGCATGGACCAAGAGTGCGAAATTCCTCGCGCTGCCGGAGGTAACACTATTATCGGAGCCGGCAGGATTGGACGATCAATTGAAGAGTTTTTGCCAGACCGGAGCGGGGTCACCAAACTGGTGGACCGACGCTTACCTCGCGTCCTTCGCAAAATGCGCCGGGCTGCGATTGGTAAGCTTTGATCAGGGTTTTTCGAAGACGGCAGGGATTGATCTTCTGCTTCTCAAACGCTGAGACGGGTTTCAAATGCGAACGATGCGCCGAGTGATGCTAACGTGCGCGCTGATGAAGACAATTGTCGCCGCGCTTTGCTCGCTCCCGCTTGTCGGCCTAGCCGCGGAAAGTCCCGCACCGCCCTTCGACGCCCACGCCGCGGAACGTTTCGCCCGGCTCGCGCTCGCCTGTGTGCACAAGGAATATCCCAATCACATCAGCCACACCTTGAACAGCGACGCCGACGTCGCGCCGCCGCGGAAGCTGACCCCGGCATTTTGTGGTTGCTACGACTGGCATTCGTCGGTGCATGGTCACTGGCTGCTCGCGCGGCTTGCGCGCACTTTTCCCGAAGCGGATTTCGCGCCGGAAGCGCGCGCGGCGCTCCAGCTCAGCCTAACGAAAGCGAACATCGCGCAGGAAGTGGCGTATTTGAACGGGCCGGGTCGGGCCAGTTTCGAGCGCCCTTATGGCCTGGCGTGGTTGCTGCAGCTCGGCGCGGAATTGCGCGAATGGGACGACCCCGAGGCAAAGGAGATGTCCGCCCGCTTGCGGCCGCTCGAAGAGGCCGCGGTCGCCCGCCTAACGAATTGGCTGCCGAAGCTCTCGCACCCGGTGCGGATCGGCGAGCACGACCAGACGGCCTTCGCGCTCGGTCTCATCATCGACCACGCGCGGAGTAGCGGGAACCAGAGCCTGGAAAAGCTGGCGACCGATTCGGCCCGACGCTTCTACTTGGCGGACAAGCATTACCCGCTCGCTTACGAACCTTCCGGCGAAGACTTTCTCTCGCCCGGTCTCGGCGAGGCGGATGTCCTGCGCCGCGTCCTCGCGCCGGAAGAATTCGCGAAATGGCTTTCCGCTTTTTTGCCGCAGATTCCGACGGAGCCGGACAAGGAATGGCTCCCGGTCGCGGTCTCGCCCGATCCGAGCGACCCGAAGCTCGCGCATCTCGACGGCTTGAACCTGAGCCGGGCCTGGATGCTCGAGGGGATTATTTCCGGCCTCCCGCCTAACGACCCGCGCCGCCCGGCGCTCGCGGCCGCGGCCGCGGCCCATCGTCGCGCCGGTCTCGCGGCGGTGACGGGCGAGCACTATGAAGGCGGCCACTGGCTGGGAAGTTTCGCCGTTTATCTCACGACCGGGCGCGGCCTCGGGAAAACTCCTGCGCATGCGAAATAGGCAGCTGCTTCAAGCCGGTCTCTGCGCTCTGCTCGTCGGCGGTTCGCTCTCCGCGCAGAAACCTGCGCCGGCCGTGGAGGCGTGGGCGATGCTCGACCAGATGATGAGCCGGTTGCGCACCGAAGTGGCGCAGCACGATCTCGGCGCGGTCCATTTCGAAGATCCGGTGGCGAATGCGGCGGTTTCCGCCCTGCTCGCGGCCGACGCCGGCCTAACGAGAGTAAGACTCACCGAGTTTGTCCGCGACGTCGCCGAGCTCCATACGGCTGCGGATGCCGCCGACGAAACTCAGTGCCTTAAATTGATGGCGAAGCTGGAAGCCGAGTTCGCGCAGTTGCAGGCAGCGGCCTCGCCGGAGTCATTGCGCGCGGCGGAAGAGCTCGCGAATCGCTACACCTGTCCGATGCATCCAAACGTTCGGGGCGCCAGGGATGCAGCGTGCCCAAAATGCGGCATGTCGCTCGATCAGCAAGTGGTCCTCCTGCCGTCACAAGCAGGTGGGGGATCACTCCCGGAACAAAGCGCGGTCGTCGCCACCGTCGAGCCCGATGGCCCGCTCGCGGTGGGCAAGCGCACGTTGGCGGTTTTGCATCTTCGCCGTCCCGGGGGCGAGCCGGTGGGGCTCTCCGACTTGATCGAAACGCACACGAAGAAAATTCACCTTCTCATCGTGGATAAAAGCCTCGCGGATTATCATCACGAACATCCGCGCCTGACGGAGACGCCGGGCGATTACGTCTTCCATTTTACCCCACGCAAACCGGGCCCGTATTTGCTCTGGGCCGATCTCCGGCCGCTGTCGCTGGGACTGCAGGAATACGATCAGGTTGTGATCAAAGCTCCGACCCAGCCGGCGCCGATCACCCATCGTGAAACAAAGCTCACGGCCGAGGTGGAAGGTCTCCACTTCGAGTCAGTGATGGTGTTTAAGAAATTCCTTCCAAGCTGAGACGAAACGCGAAAATGAGCCGCGCTTGCGGCCCAACGTTCGGCACAGCGTCTCAATTTTCCGCCAATCCGTCAAGAACCATCTCGGTAACGAAATGATGACACCGCCATGAGGACGCTGCCGAAAGACTGAGTGCCCGCCTTAATTCTTCGCGCCCGTCGTCGCAACCCCTTCAACGAAGGAACGTTGGGTTAAAAAGAACAGAACCACGACCGGCAGGACGACCAGCGTCGAGGCCGCCATCAACAAGTGCCACGAAGTCCCGCCTTCCTGGCTCTGAAAACTCTGCAGGCCGAGCGCGAGGGTGAAATCTTTCTGCTCCGCGAGGAAAATGAGCGGCCCGAGGAAATCGTTCCAGGTCGCCATGAATTGGAAGATCGCGACTACCAGGAGCGCCGGCTTCGAGAGCGGCAGAATAATGCGGAAAAAGATCTGGAATTCGTTGCAGCCATCGATCCGCGCCGCCTCCGACATATCGCGCGGCAACGTCATGAAAAACTGCCGGAGCAGGAAAACATTGAAGGCGGCCGCGCAAAAGGACGGCACCCACAGCGGCCGCGTCGTCCCGATCCAGCCGATCGCCTTAAACATGCTGTAGATAGGAACCATGATCACCGGGAAGGGGATCATCATCGTCGCGAGCAGAATGAGGAAAACCTTGTCGCGCCCGCGCCAATCGATCCGCGAAAACCCATAGGCGGCAAGCGCGCTGCTCGTCACAGTCCCGAGCACCGTCATCAGACAAAGGAAGAGCGTATTCCAAGTGTAACGCCAGAAATAACCCATTGCCGCGATCGCGTCGGGGTAGTTCTGCCACTGGATATGACTCGGGAGCCACCGTGGCGGCAGAGACATGGTCTCATTCAGCGGCTTCAACGAGGTCGAGAGCATCCAGCCAAACGGCGCGAGGAAGCAAATGCCCGCGAGCACGAGCAGCACGAAAACGAGGACATTGAGAAAACGTCGTTTATCCCACATGACTATCTCCCGGCGTAGTAAACATGGCGTCCCGACAGCTTCGTTGCGCCATAAGTCAGCGCGAGGATGATGAGGAAAAGCATCAGCCCGATCGCGCAGGCATATCCCATGTTCCAGTAATCGAAGGCGTTCTGGTAAAGATAGGTCGCCATGAAGAGGAGCGATCGGTTCGGACCGTCGCCGCCACCGGTCATGACGTAAGGAACGGCAAAGACTTGAAAGGCACCGATCAAGCCCATGATCGTGTTGAAATAGATCACCGGCGAAATAGCCGGGATCGTGATGTGCCAGGTCTTCTGCCAGAAGTTCGCGCCATCGATGTCGGCGGACTCGTAGAGATAGCGCGGCACGTCCTGCAACCCGGCGAGATAGATAACCACAGCCTGACCAACCCCCCAGAGACCGGTAAAGATAATGCCCCATTTCGCGAAGGCTGGTTCCTGCAGCCAGTTCGGCGTCACCAGATGTGTGTCGAGGAGGCTGTTAATCAACGTGAGCACAGGTCTGATCGCGTTATTCACCAGACCCAGCTCTCCATTTAGCATCCATTGCCAGAGCACGGCCAGGCAGACCATCGGCACGAGCGAAGGGAGGAAGAACACGGTCCGAAAGATGCCTTTCCCGGGCAGATCGAGGTTCAGCAGAATGGCCAGGGTGAGCGAGATGATTAACCCGAGCGGGATCGCGAAAGCCGCGAAGAAGAAAGTGTTATAGACCGATTTCCAGAAGATCGCGTCGGTGAAGAGACCTTTGTAGTTATCCAGCCCTACATAAACGGCGGGCGATATTACCGAGTAGTCGCAGAGCGAAAAGTAGATCGTGCTCACCAGCGGATAGACCGCGAAAGCCAAGAATCCGATGATCCATGGGCTTATGAAGAGAAGTCCCAGTCGAAGGTTGCGTTTCTCTTGGTTGTTCATGGCTCCCGATTCCATTGCGCCTGTAAATTATCGGCGAGACGACGCCAGCGTTTCTGCTGCTGTTCGAAGACGTGTTGCGCATGCTGCTGACCTTCGTTCAACGCTGCGTTCGCAGTCGAGCTTCCGTCCCAGATGCGGCCAAACGCCTGCTGCATGTCGTTACGATAAACCGTCCACATCGTGAGCTGCGGGATGTAATGCGCGTTCGGGCTTTTTGCTAACGCGAGGAACTTGTCGATGTAGGGATTGGGATGAAGCCGAAAAAAATTCGGGCTGGTTTCGCGCAAAGGACTGAATTTCCGTTGCGCGATGCATAACTCCTCCATCGGTCTCTGAGAATTGATATATTTTTTAAATTCGAAGGCCTCGTCCGGATGTTTCGCTCCCGCCGGGATCACAAGTGCATCAGTTTCCACCAGTGTCACTTCTTTCAGCTCATCCGGTTCCGCGCTGGGAAAGGGGCTACGCCCCATTCGAAGTCAGCCGGCCCGAAGTTCTTAATGAAGGTATAGATCCAAGGTCCTTGCAGCACCATCGCGACGCGTCCGGTAAAGAACGGATTCTGCGGCGAAGCAAAGTTCCCAAACCCATCGCGAAATCCGAGCGGATCACGCGCCCCAAAACATTGCGGGTAAGACTCGATCCAGCGGTAGGCGGCCAGACTCTTCGGTGAGTTCGCGGTGATGCGATCGGTCCCATTCCAAAGCTCCCCCCGAACCACCAACCCCTGGTTTCATTCCACCAGCCCGGTTCCGCCGGGAGATAACCACAGGACTGAAGTCGTCCGTCCGGGCGACGCTTGATCAGCTTTTCGTTAAACTGTTCCAACTCGGCGATCGAGCGCGGCGGCTGTTCCGGATCGAGCCCGGCTTCGCGGAAGAGCTTCTTATTCCAGATCAACGCCAGGCATGCCGGCGTGGTCGGGAGCGCCCACAGATGATCGCGATAACTGCAAATCTTCCAAAAGACGTCGATGTAGTTGTCATGGGTGATCCCGGACGACGCGGCATATTTGTCGAGCGGCAGCAGCGCGTTGTTCTCAGCGTAAACCGGGATCGTCCTTCCCCACACTCCCGCGACATCCGGCGGCACGCCGCCCGAGATCGAGAGCATGAGCTTGCGATCCATCTGGCTAACGGAGCTGTAGTCGACGTAGATGCGGTCCTGGCTCGCGTTGAAGTCGCCGACGATCTTGCGCATCGCGTCCGCTTCAAACCCGGTCCAGCGCTCCCAGTAACGCACCACCACCCGACCTTTCGCGGCGGGGTTATCCTTCTCGCAGGAGGTGAATCCAAAGAGCGAGAGGAGAAGGGCGGCGAGGATTGAAAAGCGGATCGTCGTCTTGCCAGCCACGCGCGCAGTATAGAAGCTGGAAAAGAGCCCGGTCAACCGGCGGAGTCGGTGCGCGAGATTCATGAGCCAACCAACCCAGGAGATCGTCCTGCAGGAATTCGAACGCCGTTTTGGCGGCTGGCCGGAACATCTCGTGCGCGCTCCGGGACGCGTGAATTTGATCGGTGAGCACACCGACTACAACGACGGCTTCGTCCTCCCGCTCGCGATCGATCGCGCGACCTGGATCGCGCTGCGGTCGCGGGCCGATAGCCGCGTGCAGTTATTTGCGATCGACCAACAGGAAACCGCTGAGTTCGATCCGCAAGACCTTCGGAAAGGCTCCGCGTCCTCGGCGGAATATCCGAAAGGAGTAGCCTGGGCGCTGCGCGAAGAAGGGCACCATTTGCAGGCATGGTCAGCGTCTGTGACGTTTCGATGGGTGCGGGACTTTCATCCTCCGCTTCCTTTGAACTCGCAACTGCTCGAGCCTTCTGCTGCGTGAGTCGCTTCCCATGGGACGCGAAACGCATGGCGCTCCTCTGCCAGCGAGCCGAAAACGATTGGGTCGGAGTGAAGTGCGGAGTCATGGATCAGATGATCTCGGCGATCGGCCGAGCAGCGCACGCCATCTTGATCGACTGCCGCGACCTCACGACGGAAGCGGTGCCTCTGCCGCCGCAGACTGCGGTTGTAGTGATGGATACAACCACTCGACGCGGATTGGTTGAGTCCGCCTACAACGAACGGCGACGCCAATGTGAAGCCGCGGCGAAGTTTTTCGGAGTAAAAGCTCTACGCGATCTCGCTCTGGAAAGACTCGAACAAAACGCGCGCGGTCTGGACGCCGTCGTTCTTCAGCGCGCGCGTCACGTGGTGTCAGAGAACGAACGCACGATCAAAGCAGCGGCAGTCATGCGGTCAGGTGACACGGTATCTCTCGGACAACTCTTGAACGAGAGTCACGCCAGTCTCCGCGATGACTTTGCGGTTTTAAATGCCGAGCTCGATCAGATCGTCGCGATCGCGCAGGAGATGGCGGGATGCCTCGGAGCGAGAATGACTGGCGCTGGATTCGGCGGTTGTGCGATCGCTTTGGTCGAGGCGAAGGCAACGGAAGCATTCCTCCACGAGGTAGGTCGCGAATACGAGAAGGCGACCGGCTTATCGGCCAAGCTCTATGTCTGTCGCGCCGTCGATGGCGCTGAGGAAATTATTTCGCGCCCGCGTTAGGCAGCCGCCGCGGCCACGCCGGCCATGAGGCGCAGGACTGCTTCCTGCGAAGCTTCCGCGCGCGCTAACTCTCCTGCGATGGCACCTTCGCACATGACCAGAATGCGCGTGGAGAGACTGATGACTTCGGGTAGTTCCGAAGAGATAAGCATGACCGCGGCCCTTGGCCCGCTAGCTCATCAATGAGCGCGTGAATGGAAGCCTTCGCGCCGATATCGACACCGCGGGTCGGCTCATCGACGATGAGTAACTTCCCGCCGCGCGCGAGCCACTTTGCGAGAACGATCTTCTGCTGGTTCCCGCCGCTGAGCGAACTCACTGGTGCTTCCATCGAGGTGGCTTTCACGTGCAGCTGCTCGAAGTATTGCGCCGCGATCTTGCGCTCCCGCGCGCGATCGAGGAGCCCCGCTTTCCGCAGGCGATCGAGCAACGCCATGCTTACGTTCGCTCGGCAAGACATCCCGACGACGCAGCCCTGGCGTTTGCGATCTTCCGCGTTGCGCCCCACGCGAAGCTCAAAAATCTCTTCGGACAAATTCGGACACGGGGACTTCGTAATTTTGCGCGAATCCCGCAAAGCGAAAAAGCCGCAAATCACCTTGGCGTGCTCTTTTTCCGGCTTCGCACCGATAACTGGAGAGGCAACTCGAAGCAAGCTAATCAGCTCACGGCGATCGGTCTCGCATCAGAAAATAATCTCGAATCGGCAATCGTAGCGTCTTTTCCACCGGGCGCTTATACCGCGATTGTCGCCGGCAAAGTCGGCGGTACGGGAGTCGCATTGGTCGAGGTCTACAACCTGCCTTGATGAGCTACCAGTTGTAGAGCGACACGGAAAAAGGCCCCGGACGACCGGGGCCTTTCCTTGTTCGAATATGGTCGCTGTTTACTCGCTAGCCGGCCGCTGGCTAGTGAGCGGATGCCTCCGCCACGGCGACCTGCACGTCTGTGCCGATCGGGAGGCCAAAGCTATTCGATTCGGTCACAATGAGCTCGATCATGCGAATCTCGATGCTGTTCGACCTTTGGATAACCCGGTGAAGCCAAAGCGTGCCCAAACCGGCGATCGAAAGCCTGGTGTTCGGTGCCACGTTGTCGTCGATGTTGGCGAACCCCTTGACGGACAGACCCACAAATGTGGAAGCATCGTCGAAGGTCAGGGTGCCAGCGGCCTTGGAAGCGCGGGCGTCGGCCTGCACTACGGTCGCCGTTACAAGGTCCGTGAGAACAGCGACGCCTTGAACTGTCGATGTCGTCTCACCGACCGCTAAGGTGCTGTCCACAGTTCCCTGTGCCGTGTCCACCACTTCGCCTACCGAGAAGACTCCCGGGAGCATAACCTGAGCAACCGAATTGGTCCTGATTCTGCCACGCGTGCCCAAACACGGCATTCTAACGAGGGCGCTCGGGCCCGATGTGACTACCCTCAGAGCGGTAGCTTTGGTGCCGTAGGCTTCACCATCCAAGGTCCCGTGAACCCCCGAGGTCAGGCTGCTGAAGGCATGGGAGACGATAATCTCTGTCCCCACGGCGATGTTTAGCACGTTTGCTTCCGTGATGAACACGTGAATCATGTTCACGGTGAGTGACGCAGATCCCGATCTTTCTCTCGTAATCTGCTCATTCAGCACCACATGGCCGAAGCCAAAAAGGTTGATGTCCGTATTCGGCGCTGGGGTTACGATGATGGGAATCCCTGCCACGCTCAGATTGACGAAGTTAGATCCGGCTGCACTCGTTTGGAAGCCGCCGTTGCTATGCGTGGTCGAACTTACGGCTAGAACTTCGTCCGCGGTGACGAGTCCCCCGAGGAGGCTGGCGTCGTGGACGTCGGCTGTGGCAATCGACTCCAACGTCCCGTCGGTCAGAATACGACCGTCGGCTGTTGTATCGATCACGCCAGTGGAAAGTAGCGGCGGCGTGCTCTCCATGGCGACCGTGTTTTCGCTGTGAACCGGTGGGGTGACGGTTCCGCAGTGTCCTAGTGAGGAAACCGCAGTTTTGCCTGCAATAACTGTGTTTCCGACGTTCGCGGACGTACCGTAAGCGTCGGCCGAAAACTGAAAGTTAGTCTGCGCGCTCGCTGCGGCCGTGAGGCCCAGGCAAACTGCCGAGGCCATTAAGGTAGCTTTTATTTTGTTCATATCATTTCGTTATAGTTTTTGCTTTTTAGATTAGATATTGCGCATATTTCTAAAAAACCTACAACCTTTATTTGCTCTAGCAGTGATTTGGGCCTTGCTGCCAAGAGCCTGGGGTGCGATCTCGTGATGACGAAGGTTATTCGTCCAATGGAGATTCACGTTGGTATGGGCTGCCCGAATGGTGGTTGGCAATCTCGTAATTTGACGTTGGTATAGTATCAATCCCGCTGCTGCCATCGTTAGGAAGATCAGGGTTGATCCGCCTTCGGGGACAGGAGGAATGACATAATCCTGACCGGGTCCCGAGAGAGCGATAAGTTTCGCACCGTCACCGGAGTAGTTTTCGAGGCTTTGCAACATAAGGCCGGCACCATAATCATTCCCCAAGACGGAAAAATAGTCCGGTGCAACGGTTAACCATATCGCAATCTGCAAACCTGCAGCCTCTTCAGCGGTCATGTCCGGCGAATAGGCCATTGCCCAGAGGTTGCTGATAGCCTCCGCTTTGATCGGTCCCATCGTGCCCGGAAGTTTCGGCCCATCGGATAAGGAGCGAAATTGATAGCCTGCCGATGAGCTGAGACTGAAGTGAAAGGGGTCGATGCAGAAGCCATCGGCGGCCACTCCATCAACAACTAGTTTCAGGATTCCCACAGAGACTTCTCCCGTATAAAAGCCCGTTACGGATATGCTGGCCGTCTGACCGGGACTAACGCCAAGTTCCTGGACGGTGACAGCCTGCGCGCTGCGGAGAACTGCTGCCGCGCAGATAAGCGCGGAAGCAAATCGGATCATTTTTTGTGAATGTTTCATTTAATTATATTTGATATGGTAATTCCAAGGCGAAGCACGTAAGCAATCCCCATGCCTCAAATTGTCCACTTTCTTACGGACAGAGAAAAATAATATATATATTCCTTATTATGAACTATTTATACACGCTTATTTTTGAAAGTAATTTATGTTAGATGATGAACGTCGTTTCGCGATTAATGTAATATCTGCCGACGGTTTGGAGGGTGGAGGGCATGTTCATAGGGCGCAACCTGCGCGCCATGACGATATTATGGTAGTTGTGGAATCTGTAAGCCATGCCGACTCTTTCTTACAATTTTGAGAATCGTGGAGATTTGTGACCGAGATCCGAACCCGATGTCGCTAAGTCGGCCGAAAAAGCTCCCACTATCCGCGGACCTCCTGTGTTGGGTCAGAGGTCGCGGCTGTGAATTGAGTAAGCCGTTTCCTTTGGCAATGCGCCCCGTTTTGCTCGCAGAAGGCAGTGGTTGCCCGACAAGCAGACGATAGTGTGCTGGCGATATCGAATCACTCTTCGGTTTAACTCAGCGTGGTGCCCGATAGGTGACTGTCAGGGCGGACTGCTGTCTCTGACTGATCACATTCCCTTAGTTCGGGGACGGTACCGGTACGCTGAAGTTGACAGCTTTGGCACGTGCTCTGCTTGAGACCCAAAACGTCGTGAATACCAAAATCTACATTGCTCTCATTTGTTTGACCCTCGGATCCCCAACAATTGCGCACGCACTCGTAACACCGACACCAACGCCCACACCGACTCCAACAGCGACGCCAACGCCTACCCCGACAGCGACCCCGACAGCGACGCCAACCCCGACAGCGACGCCAACCCCGACAGCGACGCCAACCCCGACAGCGACGCCGACAGCGACGCCAACCCCGACAGCGACGCCGACAGCGACGCCGACAGCGACGCC
>JBBSUP010000080.1:0-16526 GCA_038234295.1 Chthoniobacterales bacterium | reverse complement strand
CGACGACCGACCATCCGCGATGTGGCGCGCGCTGCGGGCGTAGGTGCTTCAACCGTTTCGCTCGCCCTGCGCAACGACCCGCGTCTGCGCCCGGCCATGCGCGCGCGCGTGCAGAAGGTCGCGCAGGAAATCGGCTACCTCCCGAACGCCACGCTCGCCAGCCTCATGGTGCAGCTGCGCGCTGGTCAGGAAGGCGCGGTTCCAAGCCACGCTCGGGTTCGTGAACGCCTCGGAGGACCCGATGATCCTGCGCGAGATCCCCACCTTTTCGCGAGTGGGTCCGCGGCGCGACCGAGCGGGCGCGCGAGCTCGGTTGCGAAATGGATTCCTTCTGGCTGCACGAACCTGGGATCACGTCCGAGCGGTTGCGGCAAATTCTCGACGCGCGGGGGATCCGCGGCTTGATCGTCGCGGGCATGCAGAACGACGGCGTGCTGCCGGGGAGCGAAGCGGAATCCTGGGCTCGCTTCACTTCGGTCGTGGTCGGGATGCGACTGCAGACTCCGGCGTTGCATTTCACCGCGAACGATCAATTCCTGACCGCGCGGCGGGCGGTGGAAGAGTTGCGCCGCCTGGGCTACGAGCGCATCGGACTGGTGCTCGACCAGCGCATCGACGCGTGGCTGGAGGATCGTTTCGACGCCGGCTTTTACTCGGGCGTGCAGCCGCGGCCGGAAAATTTTAGTCCGTTTTCGACTTTCGAAATGACGCGAGCGAGGCCTTCGCGGATTGGTATCGAGCAAACCGGACGAACGCAATTCTGACCCTTCATCTTGAGGTGAAGGAATGGCTGCGCTCGTTAGGCTTGGAGGTTCCGCGCGATCTCGGGCTGGCGCATCTCGATCGTCAGGAAGACATGACCGGCTGGGCGGGAATGGATCAGAACAACTACTGCATCGGCGGGTCCGCGACCGACGATCGTCGGCGCGCTCCACCGGAACGAGCAGGGCGTGCCGCAATTTGCCCGCTCGCTCACGCTGCAAAGCAAGTGGACGCCGGGCCCCACGGTGACGACTCAGCAAAGCAAAAAGGCCCGCGCGCGAAGTGGCTTAGCGACCAAGGAAAAGGCGAGCTCGAAGCGCGCCCGCCGCCCAAACCCGGCTCAGAATATTTAACTAGCGCTGGAGCGCGACGCTCTGTCGTCGCGCGGATCGAAACCATCGTTTCACAAACTCGCGATGACGGAGCATCGCGCTCCAGCGCCATCGTGGATTCCTCCATTTTTTGACGCGCGCGACTACGACGCCAAGCTCTTCTGCTGCAGGAGCTCTTGATACCGCGCCTCGAGTTCGTGATGGCGGGCTTCGCTCGCCTCGAGCGCGCGGCGTTCTTCGAAGAGGCTTTGCTCGAGATCGTTGATCCGATCCCGGAGATTGATCGCCATCGGGCTCGCGGGCGGCGCGGTGCTCGAGGTGTCGATGCCGTCGCTCGTCTCCTGCGTGAGCTCGGGGAGTTCCCCAATCGGTCGGCGCGTGCCGTCGCAGGAATTGATGATGAAAGTCTCCTCGCCGATCTCGCCGAGGCGGATGAACTCGCGGACTGCGCCGAGTGTGGTCGGGCCGTAGTAGCGTTCGCTCGTCACTTCGACGAGCCAATCCATCCCGAGCTCCGGATACATCGGCGCCTTCAGCCACGTCTCCTGGTCGTGCGAGATTTTATCGTGCGGCGCGATCTGCGCGCTATCGGCCCAGCGACGCATTTGCTCGGAGGTGAGCGGGCCGAAAACGGCGCCGTCGATGTGCTTGCAAAGGAACCAGGGCTCGCTGCCGGAGGCGTCCATTTACGGCTGTGGAGCAGCGCCGGGCGTAGACGTAGGAGTGGGGGTGGGAGTGGTGGCACCGGGAATGGCCAGCGTTTGCCCGGCCTGAAGCTTCCGATCGTCCTCGATGTGGTTCAATTTCCGCAGGTCATCGATCCCGACTTTGTAGAGCTTGGCGATAGAAGTAAGCGTCTCGCCGCGGGTCACGACGTGACTGCTCCCGCTCGCGCTCGGCGCGGGAGAGACGGCTGCGTCCTCAGCGTTGGGAATGCCGACCATGTTTGGTGTAGCGGCGCTTTTATTCTGCGCGACCTCCTGCTGGAGCTTTAGGATTTGCTGCGAGAGCGCATCGATCTTGATGTTCTGTTCGTCGATTTTTTTGCTGAGCAGGAGCAACTCGGTAGCGGTCGAAGGCGTGGGACTTTGCGCGAAGCTGGCGGTCGCAGCGCAGAGCGAACCGACGAGGAGAAAGAGGCAAAAACGGGCGCGCGACATGGGCGAAGCTTGGCATCGCTCGCCGAGGCTGGCAAGCAGCCCGCCATTTGCGTTTCGAGGCTTTCGCCGTAGCATTTTTTTATGCCTGAACGGACGGAAAAACCAGTGGCGCCGGTGCCGTGGGCTCCGCAACCCGGCGACGGCGGCGGACCGAAATCGCCCGATGTTTCCAAGCCGGACACGCGCGATCTGTTGAAGAAAATGCGCAAGGTGGATCCGAACCAATCGAAGCGCTACCGGCAGCGTACCGGCCAGTGACGCCGGAGTCGTTAGGCGAAGCGGCGGCGGATTTTCCGGCGCTGCTGCGACAGCAGGGCCTCATAAGTCCGATGGGACCCATCGGACCTATGGCCACTGCGTCCGCTACTCCGCCGATGATCCAAACCCAGGCGACGACGATTCTCGCCTTCAAATTTGCCGGCGGCGTGCTCGTCGCGGGCGACCGGCGCGCGACTGCGGGCAACACCGTCGTTTACGATCGCGCTGACAAGGTCCTCGAGATCGATCGCCACTCGATCATGGCGATCGCGGGGGTGCCGGCGACAGCGTGGGAGATGGCGCGCGTCCTTGAGCATTCGCTCCAGTATTTTCGGCGTACCCAATTGCAGGAGATGAGCGTGGACGGAAAAGTGCGCGCGCTCTCGAAGCTGCTCCGCGACAACTTCGGCTTCGTGATGCAGGGCGTTGGCGTGGTCGTGCCGATTTTCGCGACCTACGATTTCGCCGGCGACGGACAGGCGCGGCTTTATTTTTACGACGCGATGGGCGCGAATTTCGAGGTCACAGAATACGCCGCCACCGGCTCCGGCTCGCCCGCGGTCCGCGGCGTTTTGTTCTACGAAAATCGCTGGGGCAAGAAATCGCTGGAAAAATTGCGCGAAGACGACGCGGTGACGCTGGCTTTGCGCGCGCTCGACACGGCGGCGGAGGCGGACACCGCGACGGGCGGGGTCGATCGGCAGGGCCGTATTTTTCCGGTGATCAAGATCATCTCGCGCGACGGCATCAAGACGCTGCCGGATAAGGCGATCGCCAGTCGTTTCAACCAGACCGTCGCATGACCGAAGAGCCCTACCGTTGGGTCGAGGCGATCGCGAATCGCCGTGAGTACATCGAGACGCAGCTCGCGCCGGGGAGCCCGATCGCCGCGCTCACCTTTCGCGATGGGATTCTTTTCGTCACGGTCGGACAGGCGCGGCAGAAACTTTTCGAGATTTACGATCGGATCGCGATGGGCGCGATCGGGCATCCCGGCGACATCGAGCGGCTGCGGATGGCGGCGATCGAGCTCGCGAGCACGGAAGGGTTTACCCGATCTGCGGCGGATGTTTCGCTGCGCCGGCTCGCGTTTTACTCGCTCAGTCCGGTGCTCAAAACTGCCTTCGAGCAAGTCTACGGCGCGCCGTTTCTCGCGCGGATGATTTTCGCCGAAGTCGGCGCGACGCCTAACGAGGATCTTTTCCTACGGGTGGAATACGACGGCGCAATCGCCGCGCAGACGGGGAAGAAACAGACTGGCTATTGCGCGATCAGCGGCACCGCGCGGGCGACGGAACTGATGGAAGAACTGCTCGCGCGCGATCACGATCCGGGCGCGACTCTGCCTGCCGCGATAAAAGTCGGGCTCGACGCCTGGAGCGCGGGCAGCCTGCCACCGGCCGAAGAAGGCGCGACGGAGCTGCCGTCGCACGCGACGCTCCGGGAGCATCGGCAGGAAAAATTGCGCGACGCTTCGCTCGAAGCCTGCGTGCTGGAGCGGAACGTGACTACGCCGATCCGCTACCGTGCGCTCACCGCGGATGAGTTGAAGACGCTTTCTGCCTAACGACGGAGAGGAGAATGCTGCGCCGCTTTTTGCCGTGGATCGGCCTGGTCCTGCTCGCGGTCTCGTTCGTTTGTTTCGTCCTGCTTGCGCCGCCGGTGCGGGATGTCGCACAAACGCAGCAGCCACCGACGCCCGCGGGTGAAGGACGGTTCGTCGTCGTGCTCGATCCTGGACATGGCGGGGACGATTCGGGCGCGATGTGCGGCGCAATCATGGAGAAAGATCTGGCCCTCGATGTCGCGCGGCGGACGGAACTGCTGCTCCGCACTGCGGGCTACAGGACGGTGCTGACGCGTGATTCGGATCGTTATCTCTCGCTCGCGGAGCGCGCGGAGATCGCGAATGAGGAGGAGAATTCGCTCTTCGTCTCCATCCATTTCAACGACGGCGAACGCGCCGCGGCTTCCGGCGTGGAAACTTATTTTGCGGCGCGGCAACGGACGACCACGCCCGGGCTCATGGGCTGGCTCTCGTTTTTTCAGCCGGCGAAGACGACGCCGCTGCTGGCGCAGAGCGAAAGCCTCGCGCGTTTCCTGCAAGCCGCGCTCGTCGAACACACGCAGGCGGTGAATCGCGGGACGAAAACGGCGCAGTTTTACGTCATCAGAAATGTGCGGCACCCGGCTGCGCTCGTGGAAGGCGGCTTCATCACCAACCCGGAGGACGTGACGAAGTTGACCACGGAAAAATATCGGCAACAGATCGCGTCCGCGATTAGCGAGGGGATTCGCCGCTATCGGACCGTAGCCGAGCCCGACGAACCGACGCTGGCGTGGCTGGCGCCGGCTGAATAATCGCTCCCCTGAAGCGTCGAAATACCTCGATGAAAAAAACCTGCACGCTGGCTTTCCTGATCCTCCTCGGAGTGGGCGGCGGGCCGGCCCGCGCGGACCAGACGACTTCCACCGTGCAGCAATCGCTGAAAGACCAGGGCTTCTATTATGGAGATGTGACCGGGCAGAAAAGTGCCGACACGACCGCGGCGTTGCGCCGTTATCAGATTCGTAACGGCCTCCAGATCACGGGCGAGATCGATGCGGAGACATTGCGTTCGTTAGGCGTGGGGAAAGGCGCGGCGCCGACGGCGCGCGACGAACCGCCCCCTACGAACGACTATTCCGATGACAACAACACCGGGCAATCGGCCGAGCTGCCCGATCCTGACCGCGCGCCGCGCACGGTGCCGCCGCCGCGCCGTGGGCCGGATGGCGTCTACGCGCCGGCTCCGTCCGCGACGGCGCGGAATGCGGGCGGAGTGTTCGATGGGACGCCCTACGAAATCGCGCCGGCGGATTTGCAGCGTCACGTCATCGTTGGCGCGCAGACTTTGCTCGCGCGCTCCGGTTACTATCGGAGCGGGATCGATGGGGAGTTCGGGCCCGGCACGGCCGCGGGGTTGCGCGCTTTTCAGCGGCGCTCCGGGATCGCGCCGGATGGGCGGTTGAATATGGAAACGCTTTCCGCGCTCGGGCTTTTGCCGGGGCAGCATGGACCGCGCGGGCATCGGCGGCGACCGCTGCTGCGCCGGCCGGTTTATCGCGGACAGTGGATTCCGGAGTAGTCAGGCATCGTTAGGTCGTCATCCCGAGCGGATCCCGCGGAAGCGGGAGCAGCCGAGGGATCCCGTCGAACTTCCGTGCAACTCCGTCCTTAGATTTTCCGTTGCGCACGCTTCCCAGAAACCCCACGGGATCCCTCGGCTCCGCTGCGCTCCGCTCGGGATGACAAATCGCGGCGTCTTATTTTCCCTCGGTGAAGTGCACCGACTGGAGATCGACGAAGACGGTTCCGACGAAAACTTTTGCCTCGATCCGCAGGAGCATGCGGTCCGCGTCGTCGGAGATCCACGCGCTCGCCGCGCGGAATTTTTTGTGCGGCTCGAGCTCGCGCTGTTTGTTCACTTTGCTGAGCTGGAGATCGAGTTTGATCGCCTTGTAAGTGCCCGCACCGACCTTCACGGTTTCGCGGCCCACGACGCGGACCGTGGCGAGGTAAGCGTTCGTCGCCGGATACACGACGATGCGCTGCACACTGCCGTCGGTGAGCGGCTGGCTCCGGAGGTTGAGCAGCGCCGTGTGCAGATCGAGCAGGCCGACAAAGTCGAACGTCTTCGGCGTCGGCGGCTTTTTCGCCTTGTTGTCGGTGCGGGTGCGGGTGACTCCTGAAGCACTAAACTTGAGATCGGTTGTGACGGTTTTTTGCCGAAGCTCATCGACCTGATGCATCTCCAGCGGCCGCAGCGTCGCCGCCTCCGCGACGGCGCGATGCTGGACGTCGAAGCGCCAAAGCGCGCGGACGATGCCGGTCGTCTGGCCGCTCCCGATCAACTCCAGACGCCCGTCGTGCTCGCCGAAGTTGATCTCGGCGGTCGCGGCCACGACATCGTTCCAGCCAAAACGGTAGTTCGCGCGCATCGGGCGCGGATTCGGAAACGCGCCGCGCCCCGGGCGGCTGACCGTTTCTTCCCAAGCCAGGACCGGCGTGAGCGCCGCCTGGCCAAGGGAGACGGCACCGATCAAGAGGGCCGCACAGATCGCAAAACGCATGGCGCAAACTTCGCACGCACTCGGGCAAAAAAAAGAACGCACGCCCAAGGCGTGCGTTCTCAAATCTTGCTCGTGAGAAGCGTTACTTCTTCACCGGCGCGGCCGCGGGCTTGTTCAGTTGGGCAACGACTTCAGTCGTGAAATCGAAGCTGTCCTTCGCAAACATCACGGTCGGCACGCCATTCAGGCTCACGCCCGACTTGTCGAGCACGAGGTCCATGTTGTCGGCCTTTACCTTCGTCATCACGACGTCGGTGATTTCCTTCACAATGCCGTCACGCATGCGCACGGCCTGCTCCTGGAGCTGCTTCTCGCGGGTCTGGCGGAACTCGTTGATCTCGCGTTCCATATTCTTGATGCTCGCGATCTTCTCGTCGCGATCCTTGGCCTTTTGCGTCTTCGCGTCCGCGCTCAGAGCCGGCGTTTCGAGCTGCTGGTTGAGCTTGTTGATCTCGTCGAGCGCCTTTTTGTAATCGTCCGCCCGCTGGTCGTATTCCTTCTTCGCAGAGTTCTTGGCTTCGTTGATTTTCGCTTCGGCGTCCTTGGTTTTGTTGTATTCCTTGAACGCGCGATTCATGTCGATGGTGCCGACTTTCATGCCTTGGGCAAACGCCCCGACAGGCAGAGCGAAGGCGGCGAGAAGGGCCACGAGGGTAAGTTTTTTCATAGTTTGTAGGGTCAGACTGGTAATCGGGATGTCGTTAGACTGCAAGTAACGCCCGCTGTTCAAAATTGGTAGCCGACACTGAAGTTGAACTTGCCACCGCTCGATCCTTGCTTGCCATATATGGGGATACCGTAATCGAGCCGGAGGGGGCCCACCGGGAGATTGAGACGCAGGCCGATGCCGACGTCGCCGACAATATCCGTGGTGCCGAAATCGTAGGCATCCGCATGCACGAAGCCGGTGTCGTAGAAAAAGGCGACCCGAACTTTCTCGATAATCGGGAAAGTGTTTTCGATGGTGAAACGGGCCAGGGTGCGACCGCCCAGGGGCTCGCCGTTTAGATCTTTGGGCGAGACATCGCGGTAGTTAAAACCACGCAAATCGTTGGCGCCGCCGAGGAAGAGACGGTCGAAGATAGGCACCGAGTTGCCGCCCCCCCAGGTATCGACCACTGCCACCTCGGCGTTGAGCAGGAGAATGTTATCGAGCGGGAGAAGGAAGTATTGCGCGCCTTGGAAATCGAAGCCGTAGGTCTGGATATCGCCGCCGAGAAAGCCGCCCGCGACGTGCGGCGTGGCGATGAAGCGATGGCCTTTCCGGGTGAGGAAGACGTTATCACGGGTATCGTAGGTGTAGGAAGGAGTGATCTCGCTCTTCAAGCGGGTGCCGGCCTCGATCTGGATAAAGGGGGAGGCGCCAGAGGCGACATTGAAGATCTCCACTTCCTCCAGCCGATAGGTCAGGCTGATGTAAGAAAACGGGGTCAGCGGAAGCCGGCTCGTAATCGCGAAGCCGTAGTCGCGTTCATCGTAAATCGAGCTGAGGAAGCTCGCCCCATGATAGAAGATATCCCCGCCTAAGGACAGCCGATAGCCGAGGAAATAGGGCTCGGTCAGGGAAATTTCGTAGTCTTGGCGCTGCGAGCCAAACTGCGCCCGGGCGCGAAATTTTTGCCCGCCGCCGGTGAAGGCCGGCCAGTTCGTGATATCGAAGTTCCCCTGCGTAAACTCGACGAAGCCGATGATGCTGTCGATCGTGCTATAGCCGGCGCCGAACTGGAGCGCTCCAGTCCGTTTTTCCTCCACCTGCACGAGGAGATTTCTGCGACTGGGAATGCCCGTCTCTTCGGGGAAGGTCTCGACTTTCTCGAAGTAGCCGAGGTTCTGGAGCCGCTGCTTGGAGACATCGACGCGCACGGTATTATAGACGTCGCCCGGGAGGACGAGCACTTCGCGGCGGATCACTTTGTCTTTCGTGCGCGTATTGCCGACGATGATTACCCGCTCTACGAACGCACGGTCACCTTCCTGGATGGTGTAGTGCAGATCGACCAGACCGCTGCCCGCCGGGACGCCTTCCGGCTGAATCTGGACGTCGACGTAACCCCCCGCGCCGTAGCCGTCGTTCATCGCCTTGGAATCTGCGGTGAGTGCTTCCGGGCTGTAAACCGCGCCTTCCTTCATTTTCAGGACGGCACGCAATCTCGCCTCCGTCGACGCCGCTTCGCCCGAAAAACTCAATTGTCGCACGTGGTATTGCACACCCTCGTTGACCACCACAACCAGGCGGACGCCCTTCTCGTAACGCTCCTGGCGGACTTCCGGGATGGCGACGTCGATATAACCGTGGTTCTGGTAATACTCGCGGATGCTATCGAGATCCTGCTGTAGTTGCGCCTGGTCGAGCCGGCCCGATTTGTCGAAGAGGGAAATTGGCGTTTTCGCCTTCGTCTTCATCTCCTTGCGCAGTTTCCGATCGCTGAAGGTCTTGTTCCCCTCGAAACGAATCTGGCGGATGGCGCCCTTTTCGCCTTCATCGATCGTGTAGACCGCGCGTGCGGTGCCGCGCTCTTCGTTGTTTACGACTTGCAGATCGACCTTCACATCGGTGAAGCCCTTGCTCTGGTAGTAGTCGTTAATCGACTCGCGGCCTTCCTCCAGTTTCTCCGCGTCGGTCGGGCCGGGGAGTTTGAATTTTACCCGCGCGCGCACCGAGCGCGCTCGGAGTTTGTGAGCGCCGACGACCTCGATCTCGGTCACGAGCGCGCGCGTCGCCAGGATCACCTGCACCCGCACCCCCGAGCCCGAGGGCGTGCCGAAGATGCGCACGTTCTGCACCTTTCCGGTGGCGTAGAGACCGCGAATGTCTTCCTCCACCTTCGTCTCGGAATAAGGCGTACCGACTTTCGTGCGCATGTTGGCGAGGATGCGGTCTTTGCTCACGGTCTGTGGGCCGACGTAGGTGACGTCGATGCCGGTGACGGTGGCGCCTTCCGGTCCCTGCGCGCGGACGTTTTGCGGCGAGCCGCAGATCAGACCTAAGAACAGCAAAAATGCCGCGACGCTGCCTAACGAGATAAATTTTTTCATAGCAAAAGCGAGCGCCACGCCGGGCGCGCGGAGAATTGGCGTATTAGATGGGTAAGGCCGAGGGCGGCGTCAAGCGGGGAAATGCGGATTCGGATGGCGGAACGCCGAAGAAAGGGAGCGGTGATGCACCTATTTCAGCCCTCCGCAGTTCCAAAAGCTCATACCAATTGTTCCGCCGCCGCGGCTCGTAACCGGCGCCGCGGATCAGCTCCTCGATCCGCTCCGCGTTCAGGCGGAAGCTCGTGCCGGCGCTGCTCACGACGTTTTCCTCCATCATCACCGAGCCGAAATCGTTCGCGCCATACTTCAGCGCGACCTGGCCGATGTCGGGACCTTGCGTGACCCAGGAGCTTTGGATGTTCGGGATGTTATCGAGAAAAATCCGCGCCAGCGCCTGCATCCGCAAATACTCCGCGGAGCCGGTTGGGAACTCGACTTTGAGGACCGTGTGCTGCGGTTGAAACGTCCAGCAGATGAACGCGGTGAAGCCGCCGCTCGCATCCTGCTGATCGCGCAATCGCTGCAAATGCTCGATCCGATCTGCGATCGTCTCGACGTGGCCGAACATCATCGTCGCGCTCGATTTCAAGCCGAGCTCGTGCGCGATCTGCATCACCTCGAGCCACTGGTCGGTCTTGCACTTCAGCGGCGCGATTCGTTGCCGGACGGAATCGACCAGGATCTCGCCGCCGCCACCGGGGATCGAGCCGAGCCCGGCTTCCTGGAAACGCCTAACGACTTCCCGCAGCGGCATCGCAAAGGTCTCCGCGAAATGCTGGAACTCCGGCGGACTAAAACCGTGGATGTTGATGTGCGGATATTTTTCCCGGATGTGATGGAGCAGGTCGATATACCAATCGAAGCCGAGCTTCGGATGATGCCCGCCTTGCATGAGAATCTGCACCCCGCCGGCCGCGGTCAGTTCATCGAGTTTCTGGTCGAACTGCTCGCGCGTAAGGACGTAGTGATCGTCATCTTTCTCCGTGCGATAGAACGCGCAGAACTTGCAATAAACGTTGCAGACGTTGGTGTAGTTGATGTTGCGGTCGACGATGTAAGTGACGACCTCGGGACCAGTCGTCTCGTCCCCGTTGTTTTTCGCCAATCGCCGCCGCGCATCCGCGAGCGCGCCGAGCTCCGAGAGCGGAAGCTGGTAAAGCTCGAGCGCTTCCACCGCGGAGATGCGCTCGCCGGCAAGCACCTTTGCCTGCAATGCATTTTGATCTAGTGCGACCATCGCGCGGGATAGTAATCGCAAGCCCGCAAACTCGAAACCAGAATCCAGTCATCCACGAGAGCGAGCCCCGTCATCCCGAGCGCAGCGCAGCGGAGTCGAGGGATCCCGCCGAGCTTCCCTAAAGCGTTCAGCGCCGCGGAGCCGCGTCATAGAGCGCGCCGTAAAGCTTATCGAGATCGATCGGCTTCGGCAGCACCGCAACCACGCCGGCCTCCGCCATTTTCTCCAACGACGCCGCTCCCGAGATCAGGATGATTTTTGCGTCCGGATCCTTCGCCAGAATCATCCGCGCGGCGGTCCCGCCATTCAGCCGTGGCATGAAGAAATCCATCAGCACCACATCGGGCCGCAGCCGCGTGTAAGCCTGGATCGCATCAAAACCGGAACCGACCACCTGGATCACTTCGTGCCCGCAACGTTCGACTAGCGCCGTCAGGCTCACGCCAACGCCTTTTTCGTCGTCGGCGATGAGGACACGCATGGCCGAACATAGCCGTGTTTCCGGGACGCGTCGTGGGAGGCTGCTCCGCCGCATCGCCGCGGCACGCGTCCGCGTCTTCGAGGCTGCCGCCGAATAATGCCCCCAGGCCGTGATGTAATCGCACTGGAGGATGCCGCAGAATTCGAATTCCTCGCAATATTCGGGTCGAAATCGCGGCCGCCCGGTATAGACACCGTCTATAGCAGCCATACTTATTAAATATTTCAACCAACGCTCGGTCGGCCCGTTCTTGGGACATGCAAACAATAACCTTAAGCAGCAACAACGCCCCGAGCGGTCAGCTGCTCGCGTCGAACCATTCGCTGCGCATGCGCGCCTTTCGCTTCATGAGCGAACGCTACGCGCAACGCGAACGGCCGAGTGTCGCCGTCGAGTTCATCCTTTTCGCGGTGATCGTCCTCCTCTCTACCTCAGCCCTGTTCAGCCTCGGCCATGCCATGGCCACGCTGATCCACTAACTCTCGCGGGCACATGCCCGCTCCTGGAGGGATGAGCTTCGTCTCGTCCTCTTCTTTCTCCCGGCGTGCAGCGGTCGAATCAGTTGGCCGCTCGCCGGGTCCGAAAGGCCGCCGCGGCTTCCGCTCGGAACGCCGCGGCGGCCTTGCTCTCGAAGCGCAGCGCGTTGCGGATCAGCACCAGCTCGCGGGTCGGTGACGGTCCCGCGAAAGGCACCGCGACGCAGCCCTTCACAAACTCCGTCTGGAGCATCATCTCCGGCACGACCGTCACCCCGAGCCCGGCCGCGACCATCGCGGCGATCGTCACCAGTTGAGCGCCTTGGAGCACCAGCTCGGGCTTCAGATTATTCACTGCGAGTAGCCGGCGCACCGTGATCGCGAGCGAATGCACCTCGTGGAGGAGAAGAAACTTCTCCGTCGCCAGGTCGCTCCACTTGATCGCCTTTTTTTGGGCCAGCCGATGTCGCTCCGGGACGAGCAGGAGCAGCCGCTCCCGCGCGAGCGGGTGCTGTTTCAGGTTCGGCGTCTCGTCCGCTGAGGAAGCGAGCACGAGGTCCAAGCTCCCATCCTCCAAACGTTGTGCCAGTTTCTCGGTCGTATCCTCGAAGAGCTCAAACGTGACCCGCGGGTAGGCCCGCTGGAAATCCACGATCAGCCGCGGCAGGATATAAAGCGCGATCGAAGGAATCGCGCCCACCGACAGTCTCCCGGCCACCTCATCGGCGAGCCCGGCGACCACGCGGCGGGCCTCAGCGATGTCGGTAAGAATCGAGCGCGCATATTCGAGCAGAGACCGGCCCGCCTCGGTCAGGACCACCGCGCGCGGCAAGCGATCGAACAACTGCTGCCCCAGTTCCGCCTCCAGCTTTTGGATCTGCTGGCTGAGCGACGGCTGCGACACGTGTTCGCGCTCCGCCGCATGGGAGAAGTTCCCCTCCTCCGCCACCGCCACAAAATACCGGAGCTGATGGATCTCCATTAACTGGGAGGTTCCGCCGCCTCAGCAGGTTTGTCTAAAGGGCATCGTCTCTGGAAACGCGCATCTTCTCAGAAATACGGCAGAAGCGCGACTAAGCCGCAGGCCAGTAAGAACGCATGGGTTGAGTGACCGTCGCCGCCAGTCTCTATCCCCATCGGCCACGTCGCCAATCTCTATCCGCTTCGCGCACCGGAACTTTATATCCTCACCGGACGCGCCAAGTTCTCCTGACAAACAGGCGCTCGACCTCGCCGGCGCTTCGAGAGCACACTCGAATGCTTAAAGCATTCGATAGAAATCCTTACTGCATCGCTTCCCGCGCTCCGCGCGTGGCGCCGGGCGGCTGGCGGCTGGCGGCTGGCGGAGGCCATCAATCGGGACGTTATGTTTGGCAGACGCCGCAATCCAACCGCACCCGATCAACTCGAACGTGCGCGAGGGCGCAACTCAGCGGCGGACTCTTCTTTTGCGCTTTCGGCTTGGTAACGGTCGCGGAGTAGGCTTCGGCTGCGCGCTGCCTTTGCGGACGAGTTCTTGCAACGTGAGATACATAGGGTGCTCCAGATTCGCTCGATAGAATCGATGGTAGCCATTGCTCCGGCTGACGATCAGTTTTGCTGCCTCCAGCTTGGCCAATTCATCCTGGACCGTGCGCAGCGCGAGAAAGCTGAGACGCGCCAGTTCGCGGGTATAGAGTTCGGTCCGGGCCTTGGCGAAGAGCAGGCGCAACACCTCGGCCCGCACGACCGGAAACAATCCATGGAGCAAGGTCTGTTCGATGCGCTCAGGATTGTTCCGAATGCTTTAAGCAGTCAAGTTCCTTAGGAGCCGAGGCGAGTGGACGGGTGAGCGTGGAAAACGACTGCTCACCGGGGGTCGTGGCGAGTCCAATCTGAATCCACAGGCCTATTCCTGCTTTGCCTTCGGCTATTCGCGCTTCCGCGCTTGTCTGCTTTGTCCGCGGCGGTTCGCGCTTCCGCCGTATTCCTGCGTTCCTGCTTTCCTTACTCCGATCGTACCTGCGCGCCGCGCGTCCAACTCGGCTACGTTCAGCTTCTCCATCTGCCAGAGCGCAGATGAAACATTGCCGCGTTTGCGCGGAAACCTGCCGCCGCTGCGAGAAAGCCCGCGAAGCCCTGCTCAAGGAATAGTTCGTGTATCCCTGAGGGCCGACAGGTCTCCGGAAAAATGTTGGAGGCGGTGAAAAGAAAGGCGCGGCTCCGGCTCCGCCTTTCGATTTCATCTTTGCGCCCGTTCCCGGCTCCCGCAGCGCAGCCCGCGCTAGAGTCGCGGGAGCGGGTTGTGGAGCTTCACCGGCTCCGCCTTGCGCCGGAGCTTGAGGTTGAGCAACTCCACGAAGACAGCGAACGCCATCGCGAAATAGGTGTAGCCCTTCGGGATATGGAAGCCGAGCCCTTCCCCGATCAGGTTCACCCCGATGAGGAGGAGAAAACTCAGGGCCAGCATCTTGATCGTCGGGTGGCGTTCCACGAATCCGCTCACCGCTTCGGCGAAAAGCATCATCACTCCCACCGCGATAATCACCGCCGCCACCATCACCGTGATCTCGTTCACCATCCCGACCGCGGTGATCACCGAGTCGAGCGAGAAGACGATGTCGAGCAGGATGATCTGCACCAGCACCGAGGCGAGCGACACCACCGCGCGCAGCGACTGCTTCTGCTCTTCGCCTTCCAGCTTGTTGTGGATCTCGTGCGTGCTCTTCGCGATCAGGAACAAACCGCCGCCGATGAGAATGAGCGCGCGGCCCGTGACCTCAAAGCCGACGAGCGTGAAAAACGGGCGCGTCAGCCCGGCGATCCAGGTGAGGGACAAGAGCAACAGGATGCGCATGATCATGGCGAGACCGAGCCCGATCCGGCGCGCGTTCTTCTGCTCCGCGGCCGGCAATTTGGCCGAGAGAATCGAGATAAAGATGATGTTATCGATGCCGAGCACGATCTCGAGCAGGGTCAGCGTGAGAAGACCGATCCAGGCCTGTGGGTCTGAGAGCCATTCCATCGCGGACCATAGCGCGAAGAGCGCCGCCTGCCGATTCTCCCATTATCCAAATGACGACTGACCAATAACCCGGCCGCAAGGCCGTCGGCCGCACCCCCTGTACAAGAAAAGAGCGGGGCCATTGCTGGCCCCGCTAAAGGCTGACGGAAGCGAACGTCAAGTTTAGGTGTTTTAAGTGACTCCCGAGCTTTGCAATCTATTAAGCAGCACGTGTGCCAACCGGCCGACGCCGCAAAAATCCACGACGTCTGATTAGCCTGTCGGCGGCAAACAGCTGGCTTACAGATGCCCGATCCGGCGCTCGAGATCGCCGCGGCGGCGGATCAGATCAACGACGCGGATTCGGTCCGGCAGGAGAGGCGCGCCAACTCCCGCGTATAGAGTCTGGGGTCGCCTTTCGCAAAGAGCAGTCGCAGCACCTCGGCGCGCACGACCGAAAACAATCCATGGAGCAGACTCGGTTCGATTCGGGCAGGATTGTCGAGATTTACCTAACGAGCAGGGCAGCCAGCGGCGCGTTCCAGCTCGACCAGGTCCAGCTTCCCCATCCGCCAGAGCGCGGCCCGACCGGAACCAGGATGCGTTTCATTTTTAGTGCGCCCGCCAGATGGCCCGCGCGTTCACCGCCGAGCTGCACCTCGTGCATGTGCGCGAAGAAAGTCCCGTTCCGGGACGCGTTGCGTTCGTTCTGCTTCTACTTCCTCAGTCGCTGCGCCTAACGACTCGTAAGTCTCGCAGCTTTCATGACTCGCTGCACGCTCGATGCGGTCAGGATTGTGCTATTCACCTCATCCACGCGGTGCTTCCTACACTCGAATGCTTTAAGCAGTCAAGTCCATGGACCTAACGGTTTCAGGCGGCGGACAAGCGGTCAGGCGGCGGACAGGCGGACCTACTCTGACCTTTTGTCCGCCAATTTCACTCGAATGCTTGAAGCATTCGAGTCAACTGGTCGACTTGGTCATCTAGTCTCCATGCTGGTGCCTGATCTTCCTTCGCCCGACGAGGTTTGCCTAACGAGCAGGTCAACCAGCGGCGCGTTCCAGCTCGGCCAGGTCCAGCTTCTTCATCTGCCAGAGCCCGGTCGTGACGCGCTGCACGCGCGCGGGATCATCGCCGCTCATCCAGTCCCACACCTTGCCCGGCACAATCTGCCACGGCATCCCGAACTTATCCTTCAGCCAACCGCACTGGATCTGCTCGCCGCCATCGGCCGCCAGCTTCTCCCAGTAGTGATCGATCTCTTCCTGTGAGTCGCAGTTCACCACCAGCGAGACTGCGTTGGTAAAGGGAAAGCCCGGCCCGCCATTGAGCGCCACGAACCGCTCGCCTTGGAGTTCGAACGCGATCGTCATCACCGTGCCCGCCGGCGCCGGCCCATTCTCCGGGTAACGCGTCGTCGTATGAATCTTCCCGTTCTTGAAGACCGAGAGATAAAACGCGACCGCCTCCTCCGCCTGCCCATCAAACCAAAGAAATGACGTGATTTTTTGCATGAGGAATTATGAATGCCTGCATCGCGCCAAGCGATCGCCGCCAATTTGTAGTTTCACCCCACCGCCAGGCGGTAGAACTGTCAGGGTCGAGCATGTCGGAACTTACCTGCCCATAACCGGCATCCATCGCAGCCAGGCCTATTTCAACAGCCGGTCGTAATCCGAATGGTG
>JBBSUP010000079.1:0-16593 GCA_038234295.1 Chthoniobacterales bacterium | reverse complement strand
GAACCGGTCCGCGCGCTGATGAATCCGCCGGCCTGCACGATGCGATCGAGCGAGTTTCGATCAATGACCAGGTCCTTCACGATCGGGAACGGCTTCGCCCGAAACGGCTCGACAATGATAGTCGCGCCGTCCTTGAACTCGCGCATGTAAACCTGGCAGGCCGCGCCCGGATGCGACGGGCCGTGGGCCTCGCCATTGATCGTTAGGCTACAGGTGCCGCAGATGCCTTCGCGGCAATCGGAGTCGAACGCGACCGGCTCTTCGCAGCGATTGATGAGCTGTTCGTTGAGGATGTCGAGCATCTCGAGAAACGACGTGTTTGCCGAGATGTCCGCGATCTCATACGGCTTCAATTCGCCTTTGCCGTTCGGCGAAAGTTGGCGCCAGATCTTGAGTTTGAAGTTCATTCGTTAGCTTGATCAAGCGTGTCATCCTGAGCGGAGAGCAGCGGAGTCGAAGGATCCCGTGGCGCTTCCTGAAAGCCCGGATGCGGGCAGGTGAACGCTCGGAGCTTCCCAGAAACCCGACGGGATCCCTCGACTTTGCTGCGCTTCGCTCGGGATGACGAAAGTGCGCTCACTTGTAGCTCCTGGTCGCCAGTTTCACCGACTCATACTCCAACGGCTCCCGGTGTAGCAGCGGTGCCTGTGCTTCGCCCTGGTATTCCCACGCAAAGACGCTCGCGTAGTTCTCGTCGTCGCGGAGCGCTTCGCCTTCCGCGGTCTGGTGCTCCTCGCGGAAATGCCCGCCGCAAGATTCGTCGCGAGCAAGTGCGTCGCGGCACATGAGCTCGCCGAATTCGAGGAAATCCGCGACGCGACCGGCGCGCTCGAGCGACTGGTTATAAGTCTCGTCTTTCCCGAGGACGCTGACGCCGCCCTTCGGCGACCAAAATTCTTCGCGCAGTTGCGGGATCTTCGCGATCGCTTCCTCGAGTCCGGCGGCGTTGCGCGCCATACCGCATTTGTCCCAGAGTAAAAGCCCGAGCTCGCGATGGAATGAATCCGGCGAGCGTTTGCCGTCGATGTCGAGGATACGCTTGATCCGGCCGCGCACTTCGCTCTCCGCCTTTTCAAACTCCGCGTGATCGGTCCCGGGACGTTTGCCGATCTGTCCGGCGAGATAGGTCGGCAGCGTGTAAGGCAGCACGAAATAGCCGTCGGCGAGTCCCTGCATGAGCGCGCTCGCGCCGAGGCGATTCGCGCCGTGATCGGAGAAGTTCGCTTCGCCGATCACGTGCAGGCCCGGGATGTTGCTCATGAGGTTATAATCCACCCAGAGCCCGCCCATCGTGTAATGCACGGCGGGGTAAATGCGCATCGGCTTTTGGTAAGCGTTCTCGCCCGTGATCTTCTCGTAGATGTCGAAGAGGTTGCCGTAACGCTCGCGGATTGTGCTCTCACCGAGGCGCGCGATCGCGTCCTTGAAATCAAGGTAAACGCCGCGCCCGGTTTCGCCGACGCCGCGGCCTTCGTCGCAGACTTCCTTCGCGCTCCGCGAGGAGATGTCGCGCGGCGCGAGGTTGCCGAAGCTCGGGTATTTCCGCTCGAGATAATAGTCGCGCTCGCTCTCCGGGATGTCGGCAGGCGCACGGTTGTCGCCCTTTTTTTTCGGAACCCAGACGCGGCCGTCGTTGCGGAGCGACTCGCTCATTAGGGTGAGCTTCGACTGGTGTTGGCCCGAAACCGGGATGCAGGTCGGGTGAATCTGCGTGTAGCAAGGGTTCGCGAAGAGCGCGCCCTTTTTGTAAGCGCGATAGGTCGCGGTGACGTTGCAACCGCGCGCGTTCGTCGAGAGATAGAAGACGTTGCCGTAGCCGCCGCTTGCGAGAATAACTGCATCAGCGGAGTGCCGGACGATCTCGCCGGTGATGAGGTTGCGCGTGATGATGCCCTTGGCGTGGCCATCGACGAGCACGAGATCGAGCATCTCGGTTTGCGGGAACATTTTCACCGTCCCCGCCGCGATCTGGCGGCTCAGCGCCTGATAAGCGCCTAACAAGAGTTGCTGCCCCGTCTGCCCGCGCGCATAAAAGGTGCGCGAGACCTGGGCGCCGCCGAACGAGCGATTCGCGAGGAGCCCACCGTATTCGCGCGCAAAGGGCACGCCTTGCTCGACGCATTGGTCGATGATGAGATTCGAAACTTCTGCGAGCCGATAGACATTGGATTCCCGCGAACGGAAGTCGCCGCCTTTCACCGTGTCGTAGAACAGCCGGTAAACGCTGTCGCCGTCATTCGGGTAATTCTTCGCGGCGTTGATACCGCCCTGCGCGGCGATACTGTGCGCGCGCCGCGGGCTGTCCTGATAACAAAACGACTTCACGTTGTAGCCCTGCTCCGCGAGCGTCGCGGCCGCCGAGCCGCCGGCAAGTCCGGTGCCGACGATGATGATCTCGAATTTCCGGCGGTTGTTCGGCGCGACGAGCTTGGCGTTATTCTGATACTTCCGCCATTTCTCCGGCAGCGGACCTTCGGGAGTTTTCGAATCGAGCGTGCCGATCATGACGGGTGATGCAGGTGAACCCAGCCGAGCAAGACGGCGGCGGGAATCGAGCTGTAGCCAACGAAAAGCGCCCAGGCAAAAATCCGGCCTAACGATGCCAGCCGCGGCGCGAGGTTCTTGTTATTTAAGCCTACAGACTGAAAGAAACTCGAGGAGCCGTGGCTGAGATGGAGGCAGAGCAGGAACATCGCAAAGATGTAAAAGATCGACACGATCGGGCTCATGAATCCGAGCACCATCATCGAGTAAACGTCGTAATGACCGAGCGGGTCGTGCGGCAATCCGGTGAAACGCGTGTCGGTCACGCGGAAGGAAAATTGGAGCAGGTGAAAGATGATGAACGCGAGCAGAATCACGCCGCTCATGACCATGTGGCGCGAAGCGAAGCTCGCCTTCACGAAGTCTTGGCGCCGGTAATTTTGCGGGCGCGCGGCGCGGTTCTCGATCGCCAGCCGGACCGTGTAATAGATGTGCACGACCACATCGAAGAGCAGGAACGCACGGATGATCCAAAGGAACGGCCCAAGCTCGCGCAGATGCTCGGCGTAACCATTGATCCAAGCCGGCCCAAGGAAGATCTGCAGGTTGCCGAGCAGGTGGCCGATGACGAAGAGAATCAGGATCACTCCGGTCACCGCCACGATCATCTTTCGGCCGACGGATGAGCGGTGGAAGGCGGCGATTTTATTCACAAGAAATAACCGCGCGCAGCGGTCAAGGCCTTGAAGCTAGGGGGCGCGCAAGGGGTGTCAAGATGCGTGGTCGTGAACGGCATTCCATATATCTTGCGACATGGAACCGAGACCGGATGCGTCCACAGTTGCGGCCGATTCACACGAAGCCGCGGCGCGCGAAATCATCGAGCGCGCGATGCGGGACCGCTCGGTCTACGAGCAAATGGCCAAGCGTGAGAGCGAGGTGTGGGGCGCGATTTTACCGGAGTGGGAACGCTCGCAGGCAAAAGCGGAAGACATGGCGGCGAGCGCGGAACTGCGGGTCGGACGGCACCAGGCGGGCTTGGTCAACGTTGCGCAGGAACGCGGGCTGAAATTCCAGCGCGGACTCACGCTCGGGTCCGGCGCGGGCCGGCTCGAGCGGAGTCTTTTGAAGGCCGGAATTTGCGCGAGCTTCCACGGAATTGATGTCGCTGCCGAGGCGGTGAAGACCGCGCAGGAAACGGCGGCGCGCGAAGGGTTGCCGCTCACTTACGAAGTTGGCGATCTGAATTTCATCACGCTTCCTGAGAGCACCTATGATCTGGTCGTCGCGCAGACCTCGCTGCATCACGTGCTGCAGCTCGAGCATGTCGCGGAACAGGTGCATAAAACCTTGCGGCGCGGCGGCTATTTTTGGGTCCACGATTTCATCGGCGAAACGCAAGGACAATACGATGAGAAGCGGCTGCAACTGGTGAACCAAGTGCTGAAATGTTTGCCTGAGAAATTCCGCCAGAACAAAGTCAGCGGCCGCCTTGTGCAACAGGTGCGTCGGCCGATGCCGGGTGGCCTGATGTCGCCGTTCGAGTGCATTCGCTCGGCGGAAATCGTGCCGGTTTTGGAGCACTGGTTCACCATTGAATGGAAAGCGGAGTTCGGCGCCTTCATGCAGCTCGTCGCGCCGCCCGGGACGCGCGCGGCTTATCTCGAAAACGAAGACACGAAAGCGCTCTTCGAGACGCTGCTTCTGCTTGATCGCACCTGCATAGACGCTGGCGTTGTGAGGCCAACCGGCGGACAATTTCTCCTGCGCCCGCGCCCAGCGGGGGTGGTTTCCTAATTAAAGCAATTAACCGCGGATTACGCGGATGCAGAGAAGAAAAGCAAATTGTCCTATCCTCCCTTTTCCCATCCGTGAAATCCGCGTAATCCGCGGTTAAAATTCTCCATGAAACCGCTGTTGCTGCACTATCACATTTTCAAAAACGCGGGTTCTTCCTTCGAAGCAGCGCTCCAGCAATCGCTGGGCAGCAGCTTCGCCTCGTTCGATTCGCCCTCGCCGCGCGGGTTTGTTTCGGGCGACGATCTGCGCGAGTTCGCGCGCGAGCGTCCGGATGTGCGCGCGATCATGAGTCACCAGGCTGCGCCACCCGCGCCGGAGATCGATGGCCGCGAAGTTCTCACGAGCATCCTCATCCGCGATCCGATCGCGCGGATTCGCTCCATCTACGCTTTCGAACGCGCGCAGCAGAGCGACACGCCCGGCGCGACGAAAGCGAAAGAACTCGACTTCAAGGGCTATGTCGATTGGCGCCTCGAGACGGCGCCGGCGATGTTTTGTAATTCCCAGGTTCACTTCTGCACCCGTGAAGCCGCCGGGCGCGCGCGTCGTATCGGGCCAGATGATTTGCGCGCCGCGATCGCGCGGCTCGATGGCGTTTCCATCGTCGGGACCGTTGCGCGCTACGAGGAGTGGCTCGCGCTCGCGCAACAAATTTTGGCAGGTCCCTTTCCTGATCTGAAATTGGAATCCAAACACCTCAACGTCACCGCCGCGCGTCAGGCTTCGGAGAGGGCGATTCTGGATCAGCTTATCGACGATCTCGGTGCTTCCACGACCGAGCACCTGCTCGGGAACAACCAGCTCGATATGACTCTGTATCAAGTGGCCGACTCCATCCTCACCCGCAAACTGGCGGAGCAGGGCGTCATGCTCAATCTCGCGCGTTCCTATTCCAAGGCTCTGGAGGAACGCCGGAAATAGTTCTCTCACGCCTCGAAGCGCGCGCACGAAATTCTTGCAATTCCAGTCTCAACGTCATAGGTGCACAGGAGACGTGTCCTCCTCCAATCTCCCAAAAACCTACCCGGTCCATCTCGGCATCGTCACACCGATGGCGAACGAAGCTGCCACCGGCGCAGACTTCGTTCGCGAAGTGCTGGCGCAATGCACCGGCGTCGAGCGCGTCAGCTATTTCGTCGTGCTCGATAACGTCTGCCGCGACGGCACCCGCGAGATTCTCGAGAATCTCGCCGCGACCGAGGATCGCTTGCACGTCGTCTGGGCGCCGGAAAATCGCAGCGTCGTCGACGCTTATCTGCGTGGCTACCGCGAAGCGATCGGCGCGGAATGCGACTGGATTCTCGAGATCGACGGCGGCTTTAGTCACCGACCGCAGGATATCCCGCCGTTCCTCGAGAAGATGGACGAAGGTTACGACTGCGTTTTCGCCACCCGCTTTGCGAAAGGCGGCCGGATCGAAGATAGCTCCCGCAAGCGCAAATATATTAGTTGGGGCGGAACCTTTCTCTCCAACCTGCTCCTGAGCACGCGCCTGAGTGACATGACCAGCGGCTTCGAGATTTTCAAACGCCAGGTGCTCGAACAAGCGATTCCGCACATCCATTCGCGCGGGCCGTTTTTCCAGACGGAGATCAAGGCTTACTGCCATCGATTTAATTACACGGAAGTCCCGATCGTTTATCGCGCGGCAAGTCATAACGTGAGTAATGCCAGCCTGAAGGACGCGCTCAGGAACCTGTGGCGACTGCGCGGCGAACGCTCGCGCGAGAGTGAGCCTGAGTTACTGCCGACCGGGGAGCATTCGGCGTTGAAGCACTAAATGTCGGCCGAGAAACTCGCGGTCGTCGTCACGACCATCTCCAGTCCTAATCGCGCGCTGCGTTCCATCGCCGAGGAATGCGGCAAACGCGGCTGGCATTTCGTCTGCATCGGCGACAGCAAAACGCCCGCAGATTTCGAGCTGGAAAACTGTGACTACTACAGTGTTGAACGCCAGAAAGAACTAGGATTTCGTTTCGCTGATCTTTGCCCGCTGAAGCATTACGCGCGCAAGAATATTGGCTATCTCGTCGCGCTTCAGGCGGGCGCGACGATCATCGTCGAAACCGACGACGATAACTTTCCCCGCGAAGAGTTCTGGGGCGCGCGCGCGCGCCGGCAAAATGTGCCGACGTTGGACGACGCCGGCTGGGTCAATGCTTATCGCTACTTCTCCAAAGCTCCGATCTGGCCGCGCGGGCTACCACTTGATGCGATCAATCAGGAACATCCGGAATTTGAGTCCCTGGCGACGGCCGAGACGGATTGCCCGATTCAGCAAGGACTCGCCGACGAGAACCCGGATGTCGACGCGATCTACCGGTTGATTCTTCCTTTGCCGCAAAACTTTCAGACTGATCGTCGCCTCGCTTTGGGCAACGGGAGTTGGTGTCCTTTCAATAGTCAGAACACAACCTGGTGGCGCGAGGCTTTTCCGCTGCTCTATCTTCCGGCCTACTGCTCCTTCCGCATGACTGATATCTGGCGCAGCTTCGTTGCCCAGCGGCTCGCGTGGGAACAAGGCTGGAGTCTGCTTTTTCATGAGCCAACGGTTTATCAGGAACGGAACGAACATAGCCTGATGCGTGACTTCGCCGATGAGGTTCCGGGTTATCTCCATAACCGCGAAATCGGCGAGCTGCTCAGCGCGCTGTCGTTAGGCAAAGGCGAAGGGATGCTGGACGGCTTGAAGTCGTGCTATGACCGCCTGACCGCGAGCGAAATCGTTGGCAAGCAGGAGATGGAGTTAGTGCAGGCCTGGGCGGACGACATGTCGCAACTGCTCGGCGCGTCGGCGGCATGAGTCTCCTCGGGAGAAGAGAGCGCGATCCTTCCGAGATCGAGGCGGAGCTTTCCGCGTCGGCGCTGGACCAGTGGCTGCGGCCGATTACCCGGATCCTCTTCTGCTTCCTCATTCTCCTGATCCTGCGTTCGGCCTGGCTCTCGGAAGACTCCTACATTGGTTGGCGCACGGTCGATAACTTCGTCCACGGTCACGGTCTGCGCTGGAACCTCCTCGATCGCGTGCAGGTCTTTACCGACCCGCTCTTCATCCTGCTGATGTCGCCGATCTATGCGCTGACGCATGAGATTTTCGTCACCGCGACGGTGGTTTGTCTTATCCTCTCCGCGCTGGCGGTCTATCTCGTGGCGAAAAAGCTCGCGGTTACTCCTGCGGCCGCGATTGCCGCGCTGGCCGCTTTTCTTTCATCGCGCGCTTTCATCGATTACTCGACTTCCGGTTTGGAGAATCCTCTAAGCTTTTTTCTCGCCGCAGTTTTCTGCGTCGTTTACTTCCGCGCCGCTGCTTTTACGCTTCGCACCACCTTACAGCTCGTCTTCGTTCTTTCGCTGATCGGGCTGAATCGGCTCGACTCGATTCTCCTCTTCGCGCCGGCAATCCTTCTCGCGCTCGCAAGCGCGGTCATCGCAGAACGTCCGCCCTGGCTACGCCTCTTCCGCTCGCTCGTGATCGCTTCTTCGCCGCTTTGGCTCTGGATCCTCTTTTCCATCGTCTACTACGGGTTCCCGTTTCCCAACACCTACTACGCGAAGCTGCACACCGGGATTCCCAAAGGGGAGCTACTCTTGCAAGGGGTGCTTTACTACTTTCACACGGTTAATGGCGATCCCATCACGCTCGTGGTCATTGCCGCAAGCGTTCTGATGGCAATCGCCCGCCGCGAGTTACGCTCGCTCGCGATCGCCTGCGGCATCTTTTTCTATCTCCTCTACATCCTCAAGATTGGCGGTGACTTCATGTCGGGCCGGTTCTTTAGCATTCCGTTTTTTCTCGCGGTGGCGTTGCTGGTGCGCTTCCCGCTGCGGGTCAGGGGTTACCTGGCGTTCGCCATCTGTTTCATCGGGATAGGGTTGCTCGTGCGGCGGCCGACGCTTTTGAATGATGAGAAGTATTTCACGGATGCTTCGATGAAAGAAGTCATCGATCACCGCGGGATCGCGGATGAGCGCGGGTTTATCTTTCAGCTCACGGGCCTTCTCCCAGAGTTAGATCGCAATCACCTCGAGCCGCGCGGCCCTTGGGTTCAGCAAGGACTGGCACTTCGTGAGAGCGGCTCCAAGTTTTCCATCTTTGGCAACATCGGCCTCTACGGCTTCTATGCCGGGCGGCATCACTACGTGCTCGATCCCTATGGCCTCGCCGATCCGCTGCTCTCCAAGCTTCCGATCATTCATAATCGCGGGAGCGGCTGGCGTATCGGTCACTTCGAACGCACCGTTCCGGCAGGATACCCTGAAACGATACAAACCGGAGTGAACAAGATTAAGGACCCGCGCATCGCGAAGCTCTACGATGTGATCAAGGTGATCACTCAGGATCCGATCTGGAGCGTCGAGCGTTTCAAACAGATCGCGCTGATCAATTCCGGGCACTACAGCGATCTGATGGTGCAGCCTAACTCTGAGGCTCTGAACGCGACATTTTGGAAAATCCCGTGGCGCGAGAGGCAGAAAGCGCCCGGCGCTCGGCGACCAGCTCCCAAGCCGCAGCCAACGCCAACAGGGTAAGAAGCGACAGGGGTTGGAGGTAGCGCACCGTCGCGGTGACGGTGAAGAGAATTGAAGTTCCCAGGAGGAACGCGCTATGAACCAAAAGCAGGAAAACAGTGGGGCGAGGGTGAATGATGAGCAGTGCCAGGCAAAGAAACGGCGCCAAGACCGTGAGGTAGTAGTAAGGCTGCGAGTCGAGGAAGTATCTCTGAAGCGGCGACCGATGCTTTGCCGCTTCTTTTTCCGGAGGCGCGGAGTAATGGAAATACCTAACGAGCTGGTGGCGGAGAGACTCTGGGATGCGAATGTTGCCGAGCTCATATTTCGCCTGTCGGCGCAGACGATCGTAACGCCAGTAACCGGCAAAGGTGTCCCATGCCAGTCCGAGCACACTAATTGGCTGATGCATTAAAGCGTGCACGGCCGTCTCCTTCGCGATCCGGTCGGCGGTGGCGAGATCGGTCTCGGTATGTTTCCAGCGATCGATCAGATAGCCAGCGCCATAAAGCTGCAGTCCCCGTGCGCCCGGATCTTTGAGGCCTTTCTGTTCTCCCTCGACGATGAGCTGTGCCAAACGAGGATCGGGTGCGTCGGCAGGAACGACGGCAGGCGCCCACATGGCGAGCAAATTCAGACCGGTAACATAGACATATTCCGGATGCCGGTGAATCAGGCGCCCATTCAATCGCTTGTAGCCCGCGTGCAGGGTCAGCATCAAGCTCGCTCCGACCGCGACATGGATGGCGACATTCTTGAGATTGGAGCGACGGCGAAGCTCCGGGAAGTAAGCAATCAGTGGCAAGAAGACCGTCTGCGCTTCGACGAGCAGCAGATAACTGATGCGGAGACTGATGACGACAACCCCCAAGATCTGGATGAGCGCAAGCTGCCAGAGCTTGCGATCTTTAAGGTAGAGGAACGAGAGTAGCAGCATGCCAGCGTAGACGAAGAGACTCGCAACCTCGGTCATGACGTAGCGTTCCCAGAGCAGCTGGAGCGGATCGATCGCGCAGAGCACTCCGAAGAGATAGGAAGCGCGGAGTGAAAGGCCGAAGAATCGGCGGCAGATCCAAGTCACGATCAGTGCGGTGACGCCGCCCAGGAGGGCTTGAAAAATGAGGAGCGACGTCAGGCTATGAGTTGGCAGCGCCAACCAGCCGACGAGGAAGCCGTAGGAGAAAGAGCGATCGATCGGGATCCAGCCGGAGATCGCCGTCCAGATATAACTGGCCGAGTCGCCGAGGAAGAATTTCGGGGAAGGATCGAGGGAAAAAAGGAAAAGCTTGAGCAGGAGCAGCAGGAGGCAGAAAAGCCACCACCCTGAGTTTTGTCCGAAAGACCTGGGCGTCTCCGCCGCGTCTTCCGTCATACGGACGCTAGCGGCTGTCGTGCCGGCGCACTGCCCGGTAGCGCTCCGAGCTGCGATACCGCTTCCCCATTATCGGAAAAAAGGCGGCGCAGCTGCCGCTCCGCAGTGGCCCGGGAAAACATCGCTTCAGTTTTCCGCACGCCGGCTTCCGAAATACGCTCCCATAACTCGGGCGACGAATAGACTTCCAACAGCGCGCGCGCGAAATCTGCCGGATCATCCGCGATCATAACGTCCTCGCGGTGGGCCAGACCCATGCCTTCGACGGCGATGGACGTAGCAATAACCGGCACACCTAATCCCATGCTTTGATTGACCTTCCCTTTCACGCCCGCGCCATAACGCAGCGGTGCGATCGAGAGTTTGACGTTATCGAAGTAGGGCCGCGCATCCGGGACGAGACCAGTGACGATGACATTCTCGTCGGCGAGGGCGATCACTTCCGGCGGCGCCTTATCGCCGATGATGAAGAACTTCGCCGCCGGTAGCTCCGGTTGGACGCGCGGATAGATCTCTCGGGCGAAAAAAATAACTGCATCAATATTCGGCGTGTGCTGGAAGCTGCCGATAAAAAGAAAGTCGCGCCGCGCAGAGAAGGGCAAGGCGGAGCCGGGGCTCTCGACGATGTTCGAAACGACGTGGACCACCGTCGCGGGGCGGGCCTGCGAGAGTAACTCTTTCTCAGCGGTGCTCACCACCCAGGTCTCATCCGCGCGATCGATCAGGCGGTATTCAGCCTCCTCTTTCTCGCGGCCCACTTCCTGGATCGCCGGGTCTTGAGTGAGTTCCGCTTCGCGATGGGTCCGCAGAAAGTGGAGATCGACGGTGTCGAAGATCACCCGGCTTTGCGGAGCGAACTGCCGCACATGTTCCATGTGTTTGCGCGCGAAGTCGCAGCGGCTCAGGATCACCACGTCATGGCGGCGACCTTCCTTTTCGAGGTAGTCGTCGATTTTGGAAGTGTAAGGGTGATGCAGCACCTCGATCCCGCGTTTGCGCAGGTCGTCTCCGTAGGGCGGAATGTCGGCGAGGTTGTCAGGGAGAAAGGTCACCTGGTGCCCCAGCTTGTGCAGGAGGGTGAGGATCTGAAACATGCGCAGCGAGCCGGAATCGCGGTCGTGCATCGGAAGGTGATGATCGATCACGAGAATGCGCTTGGCTCCGTCTTTGGGAGCATCGAAGGCGGCGACGTCGCCGTTCTCGGGCTTCTCGGCCAGTGTCTCCGCCCACGAGTCGATGAAGGTCTTTCGATTTACTTCCTGGTATCGTTTCGTTCCGGAAGTTAGGTCGGTGCCGCTGCTGATTCCTTCGTAGTGCATTACCACACTTAGCGGCTGGTAGAGCACCTTCCGTCCGTGCGCCGCGACTTTGAAGGCCAGGTCAGTGTCTTCGTAATAGGCCGGCGCGTATTTCGAGTCGAAGCCGCCCAGTGATTCGAAGAGTTCCTTGGGAATCATCACGCTCGCGGCGGAGCAGTAGTCGACCTCGCGGAGGTAATTAAATTCCGGACGCGCCTGGTCTTTAAATTTCCCGCGATTCCAACCAGAGCCATCGCGCCAGATGATGCCGCCGGCTTCCTGCAGGCGACCATCAGGATAGACAAGCTTCGAACCGACCAGGCCGGCGTTCGGTTCGAAAGTAAAAGTCTCCCGTAGCGTTTTGAGCCAGCCAGGCGTGACGGTGGTGTCGTTGTTCAGGAAAAGGAGATACTTCCCGCACGCTTTTTGGGCACCACGGTTACACGATGAGATGAAGCCTGCGTTGGTTTCAGCGCGGACATAGATTAACCCGGGAATCTGGCCGACTACTTCAGGGGTGTCGTCCGTGGAGCAATCGTCGACGACGATGACCTCATAGGACTCAAGTTCCGAATTCTGTTGGATCGAAGCGAGACAGGCTCGGGTGTAGTCGAGCTGGTTATAGACCGGAATGATGATCGATACCTCGGGCTCTTCGGGCCTGACAAACTCGATCGGATCGGTCGGTTGCGGTGGGCACGGTCGTATTTCGGCTGGGGCGGATGACTCCTCTGCCGTCGGCAAGGAGACGGCATCGGAAGGCAATCCATAGGTCCGCAAGGCTTGGATGTCTTCCTCCAGCGTCTCCATCTCCGGATGCGACGCGCGCCAGGCCCGATACTTGGCGACGTTCTTATCCAGGTGACCAAATCCCCCCAGCGGTTTGCCGGTAAAAAGAGCGCGGATGGCTGTGAAAGGGTTCGCGAGCTTCCAGCGGCGCGAGGTGCGCAAGCGTACCGATGCGGTGTCGATCTGATCGAGCAAGCGCAGGAGCTTCTTCATTTCCAGCAACTGCTTCCGCAAACGCTCGATGAGGGTGAAGTTGCGCTTCTCGTAGTCGGAAAGCCGGACGCTGACAGTCTGTAACAGCTGATTCGTCTGCGTGAAACGATCGGCGAGAAGCTGATTCCTCTGCGTGAGGCGGGTCTGCTCGCTGAGGAGGGTGCGATGGCCCTCCTGTTCGCGCTGCAACAGCACGTCGAGATGCCGAATCCTCTGCGCGAGCTGGTCGCGTTCCTGAGTGAGGCGGGTCTGCTCGCTGAGGACGGTGCGATGGCTCTCCTGTGAGCGCTGCAACAGCTGGTCGAGATGCGCATAAGCCTTTTGTAACTCTTCGATGCGGCCATCGCGCCGATTAATTTCCGCCGCAGCACGCACATTATTTTCGCCTAACTCAAGGCGGAGTCCGTCGATGATCTCTTTATAGCGGGTGATTTCCTCGCCACGCGCAAGCTCATCGCCGCGTCGCCGCGCCAGCTCTCGTCGGATGTCTTCCGCTTCGGTGATGTTGGGCACGATCCGGTTGCGGGCTCCGGCAAGTGGATCGCTCGCTAGGACCGCTGCCTCGGGCGAAGGGCGCGCGTCGCCGTGGGCGAGCGATTGGTAGAGGGAAACGATCTCGGACGACACTCCGGCATCGATCATTTGCTCGATGCTAAAACTAGTGTGTCTGCGCCCGGCCACGATGAGACTCGAGGCGGCGCTGACATTGGCCTGACTCAGACCGGCAAAGCCCGCGATCTTCAGTAACTCTTGTTCGGGCTCATCGAAGAAAGCCTGATAACTCGTGATTAGGCGGGAATCGGGCGAAGAATGCGCCAGCGCGCTGCGGTTATAAATCTCCCAGAGCCGGAGACCGAGCGCATAGGAGAGACCGTTGCGCTTATGCATGGAGTAAGCCACCTCGAGCGGATTCCGGATCATGATGATAGTCCGGAGCCCGGGCAGGAGCGCCCGCCAGAAAGGCAGGGTGAGGGAGTTCCGCGGGTCCTTCCAGCCCCAGCTCGGAGTGGTGCGGAAACCATCGACGAGCAGCTGCGCTTTCGCGCGAATGGGCGCGACCTCTTGGCTCTCGAAAGAGTTATCCGGCAGTGGCGGCAGGTCCCAGGCCGCGCCGAGCGTGGTGAGCAGCGCGTCGTTGAGTGCGACAAAGCGCAGGTTTTCCCAGAAGCCGTCGGGGTTATCTTCCCCGGCGGGCATGAGCTCGTTCTCGGGTCCGAGGTCGAGACCACATTCCCGGAGCAATCGCGCCAAAAGCGACGTGCCGGAGCGATGCGCGCCGGCGATACAAATGACGTTCTGATCCATGGGAGATGAGCTGGCGCGCCCCGATTGCAACGCGCGTGGAACTAACTGTGGTGAGTTACCTCCACCTTGCCGAGAAGCTTTTGATGGCCTTTGCCCTCATAGAGTCGGAAGTCATAGTGGGCGTTGGGCTGAATCCACTTCACCAGCTTCGCGCCGCTCGACCCGCCCGCGAAGAGTTGTTCCGCCCGGCGATTCTTACTCACGTAGACCTGGCCCCACTCGCTGCTGCCCGTGGTCCAAGTAATCGTCGTCTGGCCTTGCCCGGGACCGGGCGGAACCGGATTGGGATTGGCGGAAATCGAGCCCGCGGACGCTGCACTCGTCGTGGTCGGCTCCGGTGCTTGCTTGGCGCTGGGTGAGGAGGAGCGCCCGCAAGAGACCAGCGCGAAACTCACGAGGGCAATACACAATGCTTTCATAGCTGCGAACCTACCGGGAAGGCCGCAGCCCGCAAATGCGCCGGAGTTACTTGCTCCCAGGTTTGATCGCCCGAGTCGCCGCCAGATACGTTCATCTCGACGAGGCTAAAGAAAGGACAGCCGAAGTCGGGATGCTGGCGGCCGCTGCGATCGACGGTCACACCAACGCCAACGACCTCGCCGCCGTGAGCGCGGATGTTGTCAACCGTTTCCTGGACGCGACCGCCGCGCGTGACCACATCTTCCGCGATAACAAAACGTTCGTTAGGCGCATTTTCGGACTCCACGTCGCAAGACCAATCCGCCGTCGGCTTTCTCCGCGAGAATGTGATGTTTGCCTAGCGGCCGCCCAACTTCTTGCCCGACCACGATCTCGCCCAGCGCCGGCGAAATGACCGCGTCGCACTTGATCATGCGCAGTTTAGCGACAAGCCGCGCGGCGATGCCGGTGCGCTCAAGGAGCAGCGCGCATCGGAAAAAACTGTCGGCTATGCAAGCCCGACCGGAGCACAAAATGCCCGTCGAGCAGCGCGCCCGTCTGGCGGAAGAGCTTCAGGAAATCCTCGCGCAAGCGCGGGAAGGCACGCCTAACCCGACGTGTCGCTCACGGTCTTACCATCGCTGTCATCGTCGGACGCCATCGCGATCACTTCGATCTCGACCTTGGCGGCTTTTGGCAGCGCGGAGACCGCCACGGTCGAGCGGGCCGGCGGGTTATCCTTAAAGTAGCTGGCGTAAATATCGTTCACCGTCTGGAAATCCCCCATGTCCGTGAGGAAGATCGTCGTCTTCACGACGTGCCCGAAGTTCAGGTTCTCCGCGCGGAGCAGGGCGTAGACGTTGTCGAGCACACGCTTGGTCTGCGCGCCGATGTCGTCCGAGACGATCTGGCCCGTCTGCGGGTCGAGCGGGATCTGGCCCGCACAGAACAAAAACGAGCCGGCGCGGATGGCCTGCGAGTAGGGCCCGATCGCGGCGGGCGCATCCGTAGTGGAGACAATTTTCTTCATGGCGCGAGCTTAACTGCAAATGACTCGGGCACAACGTGCCGCGTTCCGCGCGGGCGCCCTCCATTGAACATGGGCGATTCTCGTCGATATTGCCGTTCCCATGGTTAGCTGGATTCTTAAGAAAATACTCGGCTCAAAAAATCAGCGTGAGATCAAGCGGCTCAATCCGCTCGTCCGCTCGATTAACGAGTTCGACGAACAGTTTAAAGCTCTCTCGGACGACGATCTCCGCGCGAAAACAGCGGCGTGGAATGCCGAATTGAGCGTCCTCGAGGATCCCGACGCGCTCGCAGCGCGGCTCGACGAGATCCTTCCCGAAGCTTTCGCGGTCGTAAAGAATGCGGCGCGCCGGCTGACCGAGCGGCAGGAAACTTTCAGCGTCTGCGACCAGCCGATGACTTGGAACATGGTGCACTTCGACGTGCAGCTGATCGGCGGCATCGTGCTGCACCGCGGCCGGATCGCGGAGATGGCGACCGGCGAAGGCAAGACGCTCGTCGCGACACTGCCGCTCTACCTGAACGCCCTCGCGGGCCGTGGCGCGCATCTCGTGACGGTGAACGATTACCTCGCGCGCCGCGATGCGGAGTGGATGGGGAAACTTTACGGCTTTCTTGGCCTGACCACCGGAATCATCCAACACGATCAGCCGCCCGATTTACGGCGCGAGCAATACACCGCCGACATCACCTACGGGACGAACTCCGAGTTCGGCTTCGATTATCTGCGCGACAACGGCATGGCCACGACTCGCGAGCAGCAGGTGCAGCGCGGCTATCATTTCGCGATCGTCGATGAAGTCGATTCCATCCTGATCGACGAAGCGCGCACGCCGCTCATCATCAGCGGTCCGGCGACGGTTTCGACGCATCAATACGATCGGCTGAAACCGCTCGTCGATCAGCTCGTGAAAAAGCAGAACATGCTTTGTAACCGGCTCGCGAGTGAAGCGAAGGACTCCTTCGACAAGGGCGAAATGGAGGAAGGCGGTCGCCTCATGTTCAAGGTCAAGCTCGGCCAGCCGCGCAACAAACAGCTCCTGCGCATGATGGAAGACCCGGAGAAACGCCGGGCGATCGACAAGGCCGAGCTCTCGTTTTTCCAGGACACGCGCAAGGAAGAACTCTTCGCCCTCAAGGAAGAGCTTTTCTTCACCATGGACGAGAAATCACACGAAGCCGATCTCTCGGAGCAGGGCCGCGCCTTTTTAAATCCGGACGATCCCGACTCGTTCGTGCTCCCGGATCTGATTAGCGAATTCACCGACATCGATCTCAACGGCGCTCTCGCCGACGAAGAGAAAGACCGGATGAAAACGGAACGGCAGGAGCAGTGCGACACGCAGGCCGAGCAAATTCACAACATCTCGCAGCTCCTGCGCGCCTATTGCCTCT
>JBBSUP010000078.1:0-16750 GCA_038234295.1 Chthoniobacterales bacterium | reverse complement strand
CTCGACACTGGGCCGCCCCCCGCCAGACCGCCGCGCTACGTGGGGGGCGGGCGCTCCGCGGCCCCTTTATCGCGCAATAACCCGGGCCTGGCCACCCCCCCGCCCTACAAATCTCCGCGCCTCCCGAGTGCCCATTTTATTCGCTGCGTCGGATCGAGAACGTCACGGTCGGCCCGAGCCCTGATTGGCTGCGCGCGAAACTCGAAGCCGTCGGCCTGCGCGCGATCAACAGTGTCGTCGACATTACGAACTTCGTGATGCTCGAATACGGCCAGCCGCTTCACGCTTTTGATGCCGCTAAAGTTCAAGGCGGCATCCACGTGCGGCTCGCGCAGCCTAACGAGAACTTCCTCGCGCTCGATGGCCGCACTTATCAACTCGACGAGCGGATGCTCCTCATCGCCGACGCCGAACGCGCCGTCGCGATCGGTGGCGTGATGGGAGGCGAAGATTCCGGCGTGACCGAAACCACGCGCACGGTCCTGCTCGAAAGCGCCTATTTTTTGCCGTCGAGCATCCGGCGGACGGCGCGGAATCTGAATTTGCCGAGCGACGCGAGCTATCGTTTCGAACGCGGCGTCGACCCGGAAATGATCCTGCGCGCTTCCGCCCGCGCGACGCAGTTACTCGCCGAAATCGCCGGCGGCACTCCGGCTGCGGAGACACTCGTGGCGGGGAACTTGCCCGCCGCGCCGACCGGTTTTTCGCTCCGCTACGCGCGCTGCAACCAGCTTATCGGCGCGACCGTTCCAGCCGAGGAGACCGATCGCATTCTCACGAGTTTCGGGCTCGAAAAACTCGGCGCGACCGAAGCGCAGGCGACCTGGCGGATTCCCAGCTATCGCGCCGATCTCCGCCGCGAAGTCGATCTGATCGAAGAGGTCGTGCGCGTTTTCGGGATCAACCAAATCAACGGCTCGAATCGCAGTTCGTTCAGCGCCGTCTCCTCCGCGGATCGCCGTTATGATTTCGAGGCGAAGCTCCGCCAACGCCTCGTCGCGCGCGGCTTTTTCGAAGCGCGCACCTCGGCGCTGGTCGGCCGCGACTCGTTAGGCAGCGGGTTCGCCGCCGAGGCCGCGGAGCTGCGCAATCCGCTCAGCGAAGATCATGTCGCGCTTCGTCCGAGCCTCGTCGCGGGTTTGTTAGGCACGCTCGAACGCAACCTCCGTGGCGGCGCGAAAAGCATCCGTCTGTTTGAGCTCGGTCGCGCTTTTCTCCCGCCCGATGGCGCGGAAGCGCGTCGCGTGGTGCTCCTGCTTGCCGGCGAAGTGGCGAGCCAGCCGGACTGGCGCGGTGGCCGCGCGCGGCCGCTCGATCTCTTCGATTTGAAGGGCGCGCTGGAGGCGCTGGGTCTCGGTCCGCTGCGTTTCGAGCGCGTGGAAAATAGCAACTTCGCGCTCGCCGCGAATGTTTGCGTCGAGTCCGGACAGATCGGCGTCGCCGGCCAGCTGTCCTCCGCGCATGCCGCGACGGCTGGCGCGACTGCGCCGGTTTTCGTCGCGGAAATCAACTTGCCTAACGAACTCGAAACCGGCCGGCGCGCGCGGCGTTTCCAGGAACTGCAGCGCTTCCCGTCGGTCACGCGCGACATCGCCCTGCTCGCGCCGGAGACGCTCGCGCACGGCGCGATTGTCGCTTGCCTAACGAGTGCGGAAGAACCGCTCCTGGCCGAGGTCGCGCTCTTCGATCTGTTCAGCGGCCACGGCGCGGAAAATCTCGGCGCGGGCCGGAAATCGCTCGCCTATTCGTTGACATACCGAGACAAAAATCGGACACTCACGAACGACGAAGTTAGCGCAGCCCATGACCGGATTCGCGAGCGGCTGCAGACGAATCTGGACATCGAGTTGCGCGAGTAGTTCTTTGAAATTAGGCCGCGAGGAGCCGACTGAGAGTTGAGGGTTCAAAGACCTATTTGCGTCTACTTTCAGCTCTCAATCGACGCCTCCCGGCGCCCGCTGCGGCGGGAAAATCTTACCCTGCGGTGTTCGAGATTACAGGTGTGATTCCCGGACCGATGTTGTTAGCAAAGGGGGCTTGGCCGGCAGTGGCAATGACATGCCTTAATTGGAAGTCAGCGGCGCTGGCGGTGGTCACCCGCCCGTTACCGAGAGGGAACGGGATATCCTCCTAAACGGCACCAGCGGGGTATTAATCTGGCGCTCGCTTCAGGAATGGAGCGGGCGTTTTTTTCTTCGTCCTTTAATCCTGCACCTACACTTGCACTTACACTGAATCCGCAAGCTGAGCGCCGGCCCAGGCTGGAGTGTAAGTGTAAGTGCAGGTGTAAGATTAAAGTGGGGAAAAGGCGTTCGACATCGCGCCCCAGCGCACCCAAATTCGCCGCCGGTATGCGCGCGCTCCTGGCCTTGGAAGACGGACGGATTTTCGAGGGGGAATCTTTTGGCGCGGCTGGGAGCAGCGTCGGCGAAGTTTGCTTCAACACTTCCATGACCGGCTACCAGGAAGTGCTGACCGATCCGTCGTATCGCGGGCAGATCGTGGCCATGACTTATCCGCTCATCGGCAACTATGGCACGAACGCCGCCGACGCCGAGAGCCGCTCGCCGCACGTGCGCGGTTTTGTGATCGAGGAGCTAAGCGAGATCGCGAGCAACTGGCGCTCCGAAAGTTCGCTCGATGATTATCTGCGGCATTGGAAAATCCCGGGTGCACAAGGCATCGACACCCGCGCATTGACGCGGCATCTCCGCACCCTCGGCGCGATGAAAGCCTGTCTTACGACCGAGCTCACGGCCGCGGAAGCGGTGCAGCGCGCGGTGGAAGGCGAGGGCGTGATTGGGATGGATTACGTGCGCGAAGTGACGACGCCGGCGCCGTTCGAATGGCAGGCGCACGAGCGCGATCTGCCGCCGATCCGGCATCGCGTGGTCGCGTATGATTACGGGATGAAAGAGAACATCCTGCGCCGGCTGCGGCAGAATGGCTTCGGTGTCACCGTCGTGCCCGCGACGACGACGGCCGCGGAAACGCTCGCGTTTAAGCCGGACGGCGTTTTCCTTTCGAATGGGCCGGGCGATCCCGCGGCTTTGGATTACGTCCACGAAGCGGCCCGCGGGTTGATGGGACAGACGCCGATCTTCGGCATCTGCCTCGGGCATCAGGTGCTCGGCTACGCGTTTGGCGGGAAGACCTTCAAGCTGAAATTCGGCCATCGCGGCGGCAATCAGCCGGTGAAAGATCTCGTCACCGGCAAGGTCGCGATCACCTCGCAGAATCACGGCTTTGCGGTCGACGCCGCTTCTTTGCCTAACGATGTCGAAGTCACGCACATCAATCTCAATGACGGCACCGTCGAGGGCATGCGTCATCGCGAGCTGCCCATTTTCAGCGTGCAATATCACCCTGAAGCCGCGCCCGGGCCGCACGATGCGGATCATTTTTTCGCGGATTTCGCGCGGCTGATCGAGACGAGCAACACGTAGGTCATCCCGAGCGGAGCCGGCGGGGGGGGGGGGGGGGGCCGGGGGGGGTGGGCGGTGCAACGCGGTGGGGGGGGCCCGGGGGGGGGGGCCGGCGCGGAAACCCAACGGGATCCCTCGACTCCGCCTCCGGCTCCGCTCGGGATGACCGGCTTTTCCGAACGCTCCGCCACAGAACTGCGAACCCGCCCCGTCGATTGACCATCGGCCAGTTAGGGCGGACATTCTCCGCATGTATTTAAATAACGACAGAGTTCCTAAACTGATGCAGCTCGCGGTCGCGGTGGCTTTCACCGCAGCGCTCGTGACCTCGCCGCTCGCCCTCGCGGCGGAGCAGGGGAAAGAAAGCCTCGACGCTTCGGCCACGAAGGAAGTGACCGGCGAGATCGTCGACATGATGTGCTACGTCGATCACAACGCGATGGGCGAGAAGCACGCCGCCTGCGCTCAGAAGTGCATCAAGAGCGGCGGCCCGGTCGGCATCGTCAGCGACGGCAAAGCCTACCTCGTGGTCGGCGCGCATAAGCCGATGAACGATGAACTCGCGCCGCTCGCGGGCCAGACAGTGACGTTGAAGGGCAAGATGGCCAGCAACGGCGGCGTCAGCATGCTCGAGAACGCCGAGATCGTTAAGAAGTAGTCTCGTTAGGCGAAAAGAAAACGCGCCGGTGTCGGTGGAGAGTGAACTCCCGAGACTGTGCGCGTTTTTCGCGTACGGATACGGTGCAGAGAAGCGATGCGAACGATCACACTTTCTGATGGGGTGACGACGCTGCCGGTGCTCGGACAGGGCACCTGGCAGATGGGGTTTCGCTGGTACCGCCGTCGCCGCGAGGTCGCGGCGCTGCGGCTCGGTCTCGATCTCGGGCTCACCTGCATCGACACCGCCGAGAGTTACGCCGACGGCGGTGCTGAACGGGTCGTCGCGGAAGCGATCGCCGGTGAGCGCGACCGCGCTTTCGTAGTCACCAAAGTGAACGGCGACGGCGCCACGCGCGCGCGGGTCGCGGAAGCGTGCGAGGCAAGTCTGCGGCGGCTGCGCATCGACGCGATCGATCTTTATCTGCTCCATTGGCGCGGCGAAGTGCCGCTCGCGGAAACGGTCGAGGCCTTCGAAAAATTGCGCGCGGAAGGGAAGATCAAGCGCTGGGGCACGTCGAATTTCGACCTTGCCGATCTCCAGGAGCTCGGGCCAGGCGCCTGCGCAATTAACCAGATTCTTTATCACCCGGAAGCGCGCGGGATTGAGTTCGATCTCTTGCCGTGGTCGGAGCAACGCGGACTGCCGACCATGGCCTACTCGCCGCTCGGACAGGCGGGGAGTCTGCTGCGACATCCAACGATGATCGCGATCGCCAAGGCACGTGAGGTGACGCCCGCGCAGGTCGCGCTCGCGTGGGGTTTGCGACGGCCGGGGGTGATGTCGATTCCCAAAGCGTCGCGACCTGAGCACGTGCGCGCAAACGTCGCCGCGCTCGACTTCCAGCTCACGAACGCCGACCTCGCGCAGATCGACGCCGCACTTCCTCCGCCCCGGGATAAGCAGAAGCTTGTGATCTGGTAGGGGACTTGGACCTGTTCGGTTCCGCGCGTCCGGGTTTTTCGCTGGCCCATCGCCACCGCGGGCAGAAAATCTTTGCCGCTCCCGCCATCGCGCGCTAAGTGCAACGCGCATCCGCGATGAACATTCACGAATACCAGGCGAAGGAACTGCTCCAGAAATTTGGCGCCGCCACCCCGCGTGGGAAGGTCGCCGCGACCGCGGACGAGGCCGAGCAGATCGCGCGCGAAATCGGTGACAAAGAGATCGTCGTGAAAGCGCAGGTCCATGCCGGCGGGCGCGGGAAGGGGACTTTTTCCAACGGCTTCAAGAGCGGCGTGCACATCGTGAAAACGCCGGCGGAAGCGCGCGAAGTCGCGAGCAAAATGCTCGGGCAAACCTTGGTCACGCACCAGACCGGTCCGGCCGGCCGGGTCGTCAACCGGGTGCTCGTCGCCGAGGCCGCCGACATCGAGCGCGAGATTTATTTTGCCGTCCTCCTTGATCGCGCGACGGCTGCGCCCCTGATCGTGGCGAGCACGGAAGGTGGCGTCGAAATCGAGACCGTCGCCGAGAAATCGCCGGAGAAAATCATGCACGAGCCGATCGATCCGCTCGCGGGTTTGCAGCCCTTCCAGACGCGTAAGCTCGCCAAGCAGCTCGGGTTTACTTCCTCGCAGATCAAGCCCGCCTCGAAACTTTTTACCGCGCTCTACCGCACCTTCATCGAGTCAGATTGCTCGATGGTGGAGGTGAATCCGCTCGTGGTCACGAAGAGCGGCGAAGTCCTTGCGCTCGACGCGAAATTCAACTTCGATGACAACGCGCTCTACCGGCATCCGGAGATCGCCGCGATGCGCGACACCGCCGAGGAAGACCCCCGCGAAGTCGAGGCTTCGAAGAGCGGCCTCAACTACATCGGACTCGACGGGAACATCGCCTGCCTCGTGAACGGCGCCGGCCTGGCGATGGCGACGATGGACATCATTAAGTTTTACGGCGGCAGCCCGGCCAACTTCCTCGATGTCGGCGGCGGCGCGACTGAGGAGCAGGTCACCGAGGCGTTCAAGCTCCTCGTTTCCGATCCGAACGTGAAGGCGATCCTGGTCAACATTTTCGGCGGGATCATGAAGTGCGACGTGATCGCGCAGGGCATCGTGAACGCGGTCAAGGCCGTCAATCTTCCGGTGCCGCTCATCGTCCGTCTGGAAGGGACGAACGTTGATGCAGGCAAAAAGATCATCACCGACTCCGGGTTGCCGGTGACCACAGCGGACGACCTCGGCGATGCGGCGCAAAAAGCAGTCGCCGCCGCGAAAGCGAAAGCATGATCGAGGAAGTCGCTTTCGTTGCGATCGCGGTCTCCGACTTCCCGCGCGCCCGCGAATTTTACGAGCAGACGCTCGGCTTAAAACCGGATTCCGAGCCGGGTGATTTCCCATGGGCGGAATATACGCTCGGCGGCACGACCATCGGCGTCGGCCAGCATCCCGCGTGGCAGCCGTCGCGCGACGGAACCACGGTCGCGTTTGAAGTGGACGACATGGACGAAACAATCGCGACGCTGAAGGAGCGCGCGGTCGCGTTCGACATGGAGAAAACCGAAACGCCGGTCTGCTGGATGGCGCAGTTCCGCGATCCGGACGGCAATAAGCTCGTCGTGCACAAGCGCAAATCTGCCTAACGAAGAGGGAAAAAATTTGGAAACCAGAAAACCAGAAAGGAATCAGGAAAAGAGGAAAGCAGGAAAAGACCACTTTCCCTTTTCTGGCTTCCTGGCTTCCAAATTTCTTCTTCTTCCTGCTTTCCTGCTTTCCTAATTCAAATCTCCCCATGTCTGTCCTCGTCGATAAAAACACCCGCCTCTGCGTGCAGGGCATCACCGGGAGCGCCGGCGGTTTCCATACGCGGCAATGCATGGAATACGGCACGAACGTCGTCTCCGGCGTCACGCCAGGGAAGGGCGGGCAGAAGTTCGAGAACACGGTTCCGGTTTTCGACACGGTCTGGGAAGCGCGCCAGGAAACCGGCTGCAATGTCTCCGTAATTTTCGTGCCGGCGGCGGGCGCGGCGGATGGGATTCTTGAAGCAGTGAATGCCCGCGTCGAGCTTGTCATCTGCATCACCGAAGGCATTCCCGTGATCGATATGATGCGGGTGAAAGCCGAGATGCAGGGAAAGAAGTCCTGGCTGATCGGCCCGAATTGCCCAGGCATCATCACCCCGGGCGAATGCAAAATCGGGATCATGCCCGGTTACATTCACAAGCCGGGCAATGTCGGCGTGATCTCGCGCAGCGGCACCCTCACCTACGAAGCGGTCTGGCAGCTCACCTCGCGCGGTTACGGGCAATCGACCTGCATCGGCATCGGCGGCGATCCGATTAACGGCATGTCGCACCTCGATGCGGTGAAACTTTTCAACGACGATCCGCAGACTGAGGCACTTATTTTAATCGGCGAAATCGGCGGCACCGCGGAAGAAGAAGCAGCCGCGTGGATCCAGGAAAATTGCCGGAAACCGGTCGCTGCTTTCATCGCCGGCGCGACCGCGCCGCCTGGACGTCGCATGGGCCACGCGGGCGCGATTGTCTCCGGTGGAAAAGGAACCGCGGAAGGCAAGATTAAAGCGCTTCAAGCCGCGGGGATCGCGGTCGCCGAGACGCCGGCGAAGATGGCTGACACTTTGATTCAGCAGATGAAAGGACGGAAGTAAGGGGATGCCAGTTACAGCAAAAGGACTCGAGGGGATTATCGCCAACAGCACGCGCCTGAGCGCGGTCATCGGCGACAAGGGACAGCTCATCTACGGTGGCTACGACATCAACGAGCTGGCCGGCAAGGTCAGCTACGAAGAGGTGGTTTACCTGCTCTGGAACAACAAACTGCCGAACCGGCAGGAGCTCGAAGACTGCCGCGAAATGCTGCGCGCTAACCGGCAGTTGCCCGAGGGAGTGGTCGATTTTCTGAAGAACGCGCCGAAGAAGGCCGGCCCGATGGATGTGATCCGGACCGCCGTTTCGATGCTCGGTCTTTACGACGACAACCTCGAGGATTCTTCTCCGGACAAGAACAAGGACCGCGCGCGCAGCATCACGGCGAAGATCGGGGTGATCGCGGCTTATTTTCATCGCGCGCGGCAGGGGAAAGAGCTGCTCCCGGTGCGAGACGATCTCGGCGAAGCGGCGCACTTCCTTTACCTCATGAGCGGCGATGCTCCATCGCAGGAAGCGGCCGATACGCTCGATGTCGCCTTCGTTCTCCATGCCGACCATGGGATGAACGCGTCGACATTTAGCGCCCGCGTCACGATCGCGACATTGAGCGACATTTACTCCGCGATCACCTCGGCGATCGGCACCCTAAAAGGCCCGCTCCACGGCGGCGCCAATGAAGGGGTGATCCAGATGCTCGAGGAAATCGGGAGCGAAGATAAAGTCGACGCCTACATCGAAGACGCGCTGGCGCAGAAGAAGAAAATCATGGGCATTGGCCATCGCGTTTATAAGACGCTCGACCCGCGCGCGCCGCATTTGCAGAAAATGGCGGTGAAGCTGAGCGGTCAGCTCGGCGAGCCGAAGTGGATCAACATGTCGGAGCGGATCGCGGAGTTGATGAAAGAAAAGAAGGGCCTGAACGCCAACGTCGATTTCTATTCCGCGACGGTTTACTACTCGTTAGGCATTCCGACCGATCTCTTCACGCCGGTCTTCGCGATCGCGCGTTGCTCGGGTTGGTGCGCGCACGTGCTCGAGCAGCTCGAGGACAACCGACTCTACCGTCCGCTCAGCGAATACGTCGGCGAGCCGGTTGGGAAAAAAGTCGTGCCGCTCGACGAGCGCGAGTAAGGCGAACGCCGCCCGCGCGCGCCGCTGTAGACGCCTCCCTCTGGGAGGCGCGGGAGCAAGCGCCGAGGCTGTTAAGAATATCGGTGTGTGCCCGCGCTTCGCAGAGTGAAGCGTCTACAACGGAGCCGCCGCGCGCGTTGCCTCTCCCGGCTTCACGCGTGACTGTCCCTGCCGATGAACCCGCCAGCTAAGCCTTGGGGCCGCGAGACGTTCGCGCTTTTGCGACCGGGCCCGTTTCGCCGTTACATCATCGGCGCCTGCATTTCCGACACCGGCACCTGGATGCAGATGATGGCGCAGGGCTGGGTCATGAGCGGTCTCACGGACAAGGCGATCATGCTCGGCCTCGTGAATTTCGCCTCGGGCCTGCCGATGATTTTCCTCACCATGATCGGCGGTGCGATCGCCGATCGCGGCGACAAGCGAAAGGTCCTCATCATCACGCAGATCGTGCAGATCATTCTCGCGCTCGTCGTCGGCGTGCTCATTTACAGCGGGAAAATCCAGATCTGGCACATCATCGTCGTCGCGGCTTTGCTCGGGATCGCCTTTGCTTTTGAAATGCCATCGCTCTCCGCGCTCGTGCCGGAGTTGGTGAAGCAGGACGAAATCGCGAGCGCGGTTGCGATCGATCGCGCGGTCTTCCACGGCTCACGTTTGCTCGGTCCGTCGATCGCCGGCATCGTCGTCGCGGTTTGGGGGACAGCGACCGCGTTTTTCGCAAACGCCTTTTCTTTCATCGCCTTCATCATCGCGGTGGTCTCGCTGCCGGCGCGCCCGTTCGAGAGCTCCGAGGACGAAGCGAAACGGAAGAGCGGCATCAAAGATGGCTTCCGCTACGTCTGGTCGGATCGCCCGAGTCTCGCGATGGTCGGCATGATTGCGACGATGACGATCTGCATTTTCCCGACCGTCTCGGTGATGATGCCGCTCTATGTGCGCGATGTTTTAAAACTCGGACCGGACAAGCTCGGCTTCCTCATGGCCGCCGCGGGGCTCGGGTCGATTATCGGCGCGATCATCCTGATCATGATCCCGCGAAACCATCGCGCCGGATCGATGGGCGCGGCCGCCGTGGCGGTCTCGGTCGCGGTGATGGGACTCAGCCAAGTGCGCGGGTTTGGGCTCGCAATGCCGGCGCTGCTCGTGACGTCGTTAGGCCTGTCGCTCATTTTTGGTCTCTCGAATACGGTCGTGCAGGAACGCGCGCCGAATTATCTGCGCGGCCGCGTCTCCGCGGTCATGGGCCTGAGCTTCTTCGGCCTGATGCCGCTGGCCGGGCTGGGCGTGACCAGTCTGGCCGACGCGATTGGGATGCGCACGGCGCTGGCCGCGTCCTCAATTTTCTACCTCATCGGCGCACTCAGCATTCTCATCTGGATCGGCTCACGCCTGAATCAAACGCCCGACGCGCCCGCACCGGTGGCGGAAGTGCCCTCGGAAGTTGCCGCTGTTTAACACATGTCATCCCGAGCGAAGCGCAGCGCAGTCGAGGGATCCCGTCGAATGGACGTGCCGCTCCGTTTGCAGAACTTCCCAGCAACCCGACGGGATCCCTCGACTCCGCTCGGGATGACCGCAATTTTTGGAAGGGCGACGGTTCGTTAGGCCCGAAGATGATTTCGTTTTCGACCTGCTGGAATTCTGGCCGCCACACCGCGGGCGACGAGATGCTCGGCGAGATCCGCAATCAGCTCGGCTTCGACGTCATCGAGCTCGGGCACGGCATCCGTATTTCGCTTATGCCGGGCATCCAGAAAGTCTTCGACCGCGGCCTCGTAACTTTTAGCAGCCTGCACAATTTCTGCCCGCTGCCGGCCGAGGTGCTGGGCGCGTCGCCCGATTGTTATACCTTCTCCGCGCGCACGGCGCAGGAGCGCACGCGCGCGGTCAAGCAGACGCTACAGACGATCGATTTCGCGGAGCGACTCGGCGCGCCGTTCGTGGTTTTGCATTGCGGCCGTGTGCCGATCCCGCGGGTGACCGATCCGCTGATCGACCTGATCAAAGCGGGCAAAATGTATTCGCGCGAATACGTGAAGCGGAAGGTCGCCGCGGTTGCGAAACGCGAGGCGCACGCCGCGCTTTACATGGAGCGGGTGAAGGAATGCCTGAAGCCGATCGTTGAGCATGCGGCGAAGAAAAATGTTCGGCTCGGGATTGAAGGCCGACGCGGCTACGAGGAAATCCCGAGCGAACGCGAACTGCCCACGCTGCTCGATGAATTGGATTCGCCGCAGGTCGGCTACTGGCACGACATGGGTCACATCCAGATCAAGGACAACCTCGGGTTCCTCGACCACGAAGAGTGGTTGCGGCAGATCGGCCCGCACACGCTCGGTTGTCATTTGCAGGATTGCATTTGGCCGGCGCAGGATCATCAGCCGCCGTTCGCGGGCGACATGGATTTGGAAAAACTTGTCCCGCTTCTGCCGATGGACTGCCTGTTTGTCTGGGAAATGAGCCCGCGTAAAACCGCCGACGAGATCCGGCATTCCGTCACCCTCTGGAAAGAGCGCTTCGGCGAATGAGAACGGCTCCCTCTGTAGAGCCTCCCTCTGGGAGGCGCGAAGGTTGAGGTCGTTAGCAGATGCGACGCCGAGACCCGCGCTTCGCAGAGCGAAGCGACTACAGTAGCGACCCGCCGCCGCGACATCGCTGATTGCCGACGCTGCCGCTTAAACTAAGGTGGCGCTTCGGCGAATGAAAAAAGTCCTCGTCTCGCTCCTTCAGATCGCGGTTACGATCGCGGTCCTCTTCTGGGTTTTCCACGATCCGCAGAAGCGCGCGCAGATGGCGGTCGCGCTCCGGATGGCGAACTACGGTTGGGTCGTCGCCGCGATCGCCTGCTATTGCCTGGTCGAATTCGTCGCGGCGATTCGCTGGTTCATTCTCCTGCGGGTGCAAAAGATTTACCTCAGCGTTTCGCGCGTTTCCGGGCTCTTTTTGATCGGGATGTTTTACAACCAATTCCTCCCCGGCGGCACCGGCGGTGACATCATTAAAAGCTACCTGTTGCTCAAGGAAACCCCGGGGAAAGCGACCGGCGCGCTCCTCGCCGTGGTCTTCGATCGCATGGTCGGCCTGGTCGCGCTCATCAGCATTACCGGCACGCTCATCGCGCTCCGTTACCGCTGGCTGACGCAGCTTCCCGAGACCCGGCAACTGGTCTGGTTGCTCATGGCCATTCTCGGCGGCGCCGTCCTCATGCTCGTGACTTCGTTTGTCGTCAGCGGTTTCAATCTCGCGCACTCGCTCCCGGCGCGGTTTCCGGGTCGCGAGAAATTGATCGAACTTTCGGCGTCGTATCATCTCTACGCGCATCACTGGCGTGCGACGCTCGCGGCTTTCGGCTGCTCGATCATCGCGCACCTCTCGACTTTCGCGACTTTTCTCTGCGTCGCGTACGCCTTCCGCGCACAAGTCGGTGTCCTCGATTTTTTCGCGATCATGCCGATCGAACGCACGATCTCTTCGTTGCCGATCAGCTTCGCTGGCGTCGGTCTGCGCGAGAAGATTTTTCAGGTCATGCTCCATGGGCTTTGTGGCGTGCCGGAGGCAGTTGCCGTGCTCATCGGCTCCATGAGTTTTCTGGTCATGCTCATCTCCTGCGCGCCCGGTGGGATCGTTTACTTCTTCTACAAACCGAGCGGCCAAAGCGGTCACGTGAAGATGAAGGCGATGCGCGAGGAAGTGGCGACGCTCGAACACGAGATCACCGAAAACGAATAGGTCCCATGCGACCTGTGAGACCTATGGCTCGCCGCCATCGCCCGTTCGTGGCGGCGACCTTCGCCATGACCGTTGATGGCAAGATCACCACGCGCGCGTTTTCGCCGGTCGATTTCACTTCGCGCGAAGACAAGAAACACCTGCTCCGCCAGCGTTCGTTAGGCGACGCTGTCCTCATCGGCCGAAGCACGCTCACGCACGACAACGTCCGGCTTGGCCTGCCCGACCCGGCGATGCGCGCGGCGCGCGAGGCGCGCGGGCAGACGCCATGGCCGCTCCGCGTGATCGTTTCCAACGAAGGTCGGATCGATCCCGCGCTCCATATTTTCCAGACCGATTTCTCGCGTATCGTCATCTTCTCGACCACACGAATGCCCCGGAAGTATCAGAAAGCTCTGCGCGAGAGAGCGACGCTGCGCTTGAGCGTCACGGAGCGCGTCGATCTCGCGCGGATGCTGCAAATTCTGCGCGCGGAATATGATGTTCGCTACGTCGCCTGCGAAGGAGGGGCAGAACTTTTCCGCGGCTTGATCGAGCTCGAGCTTGTCGATCAGCTCAACCTCACGCTCGCGCCTTACATCTTCGGCGGCAAAGAAGCGCCAACCCTGACCGGACGCCGCCCGACGTTTTTACCCGCGAGCGTGCGCGGTTCGTTGCGGGCCATGCGGACGGTGGGCGACGAGTGTTTCGCGGAATATCGCCTGAAATACAGCTGAGACGTCGGCGTGACGCCGCCCCCAACGAGTTGTCATCCCGAGCCGGCGCAGCGCGGCGAGGGATCTCACAAGCGTCATTCGCCGTCGTCCTGCCTAACGATCCCGCACGACGCTTGCGAGATCCCTCGCTTCGCTCGGGATGACAAGATGGCGGACGATCGGCGCTCCGTCCTTCACCACGCCCCGCATTGCGGCTCCGAGTTCGCCGCTTATCCTGTCGCCCGCTCATGCAAACCGGTAACTCGATCATCATGCACGCGCCGCGCGCCACGATTTTCGAGACGGCGGCCGATCTCGAGAACTGGCCGCGCATCCTCCCGCATTATCGCTGGATTCGTTTTCTCGAGCGCGACGGGGACCGCAGCGTCGTCGAGATGGCCGCGACGCGTTCCGGCATTCCGATTTCCTGGACCTCGGAATTTCGCGTCGATCGCGAGCGGATGGAGCTGCATTTCCTGCATTTGAAAGCCTTCACGCGCGGGATGCGCGTGGTCTGGACTTTCGAGGAAACTTCCGCGGGAGTGCGCGTGGAAATTAGGCACGATCTGCGCTTTCGCATTCCGGCGTTGGCCCCGTTCGCTGAGCCGGTGATTGGCGGGTTCTTCATTCACCACGTCGCCAATCAGACCCTGCGCGCGATGAAAAGGCATCTCGAAGCCCGCGGGTAACGAATAGAAGAACATGCCTGCCCACAAACGTCGCGCCGTCATCACCGGCCTCGGTCCAATCACTTCGGTCGGAATCGGCCGCGATCCATTTTGGGAAGGTTTGCGCGCGGAGAAAAGCGGCATTCACAACGTCACCTGCTTCGACAGCTCGATCTTCAACGCCCATTGCGCGGCCGAGATTCCTGACTGGAAGCCGGAAGAATTTTTCCCGCCGCATCGGCTGAAGCGGCTCGATCGCTACGCGCAATTTTCCGTCGCTTCGGCGAGGCTCGCGCTCGATGACGCGGGCTTTAAATGGTCACGCGAAGAACCGCAGCATCGCGTCGGCGTGAGTTTCGGGACCGCGCTCGGAGGGATCGCGAATGCCGAATCCGAGCACGCGCATTTCCTGAAAAAAGGTTCACGCGCGGTGAATCAAACGCTCGCGCTCCAAGTCTTCGGCGGTTCCGCGCACACGAACATCGCGATCGAGTTCGGCTTCCGCGGCGCGGGCACCACGAACTCGAACAGTTGCGCCAGCGGCACGATCGCGGTCGGCGAAGCGCTCCGTTATATCCGCGATGATTTTGCGGAGGTTTTCGTCGCTGGCGGCGCCGAGTCTCCGCTCAGCCAGCTCACTTATGGCGCGTTCGCGTGGATCAAAACGATGAGTCAACAGGAGCCAGACATTGCCTGCCGGCCGTTTGATCGCTTGCGCGACGGCTTCGTCATGGGCGAAGGCGCGGCGTCGCTCGTCGTGGAGGAACTCGAGCACGCCCGCGCCCGCGGCGCGCACATTTACGCGGAGGTGCTCGGCTACAGCCTGAACAACGACGCCTTTCACATGACCTCGCCGCTCTCGACCGGCGAGTCCTGCATCCGCGCGATGCGTGAGGCACTTGCCGATGCACAACTTGCGCCGGAGCAGATCGATTACATCAACGCGCACGCCAGTTCGACGCAGCTAAACGACTCGACCGAGACGATGTCGATCAAGGAGGTCTTCGGCGCGCACGCGCACAAAATCCCCGTGAGCGGGACGAAGGCTTATACCGGCCATCCGTTAGGCGCGACTGGCGCAATCGAGGCGGTGATTTGCGCGCTCGCGCTCGATCGCGGCTGGGTGCCGCCGACTTTGAACTGGGAAAATCCCGATCCGGCGTGCGACCTCGACGTCGTTCCGCAGCACGGCCGCGACTCAGAACTCAATTACATTCTTAGCAACTCCTTTGGCTTCGGCGGAATCAACGCCTGTATCGTTCTCGGCCGGGTGCGGGACTAGCCGCGATGGAGCGCGACCCTCTGTGGTCGCGAGTCTGGTCCCGGAGATTCAAACACGCGATGACAGAGCATCGCACTCCATCGCGCCGAGCTGCCCCCGACATTGACGCCGTTCGCGCGCGCTCCTAACGTGCGCGCGTGCAAGTCGAGTTGGAGCAATTGCTCATCCTCCAGAATCGCGCGCAGAAAATCCGGCAGGTCGAAGCCGAGCTCCGGACGCTCCCACAGGAACGCAAGTCGCTCGACGCGCAGACGACCGCCGCGGCCGCGCATCTTGAGGCACTAAAACAGCGCGGCCGGCAGCTCGAGGTCGACAAGAAAAACCTCGAGCTCGATGTCGGGACGCGGAGCGAAAGCATCGCCCGCCTGAAGACGCAGCAATACGAGACGCGGAAGAACGACGAATTTTCCGCGATGGGGCGCGAGATCGAGCGTTACCAGAAAGAGATTAGCGGGATCGAGGACCGGGAGCTCGAGATTATGGAGCAGGCCGATCAACTGAAAGCGCAGATCGGGGCTGAGGAAAAAGAAACGGCCACGGCGAAGGAAGCGATCGGCCGGCAAATCGCAAACCTGGAGGCGAAAGAAGGCGCGCTGAAGACGCGGCTCGAGGAGTTGAAGAAGGAGCGCGAGGATCTGGCAGCGAAAGTGGATGAGGATTTGCTCGACTTGTTCAACCGGCTTTTCTCGAGCAAAGGCGACGCCGCGGTGGTTGCGCTGGAGCATGATTTCTGCACCGGCTGCCACATGAAAGTGACGACGCAAACTGCCGTCCGCGCGAAAGGCGGCCGCGAGATCGTCAACTGCGAGCAGTGCGGCCGGATTCTGTACGTCGAAGGAAGTTAGGCTTCCAGCCTGACTCGGCCGACGGGCTTCCAGCCGGTCGGCTCTGGGACGCGACAGGCTGGAAGCCTGTCCGCCGAGTCAGGCAAGATGCCTGACTTCCGAGGCTAAACGTTGAAGCGGAACTCAACTACGTCGCCATCCTTGACGACGTATTCCTTGCCTTCGATCCGCAGTTTCCCGGCTTCGCGCGCTTTCGCGAAACTGCCTAACGACACCAGGTCGTCGAAGTGCACCGTCTCCGCGGCGATGAAACCGCGCTCGAAATCGGTGTGGATGACGCCGGCCGCGGCCGGCGCTTTGTCGCCTTCGTGGATCGTCCAGGCGCGCGTTTCTTTCTCGCCGGTGGTGAGATAAGTGCGCAGGCCGAGCAAATGGTAAACCGCGCGAATGAGTGCGCCGACGCCGCTTTCTTGCACGCCGAGGTCGCGCAGGTATTCGGCAGCTTCCGCTTCGGGGAGATCGGTCAGCTCACTCTCGATCTGCGCGCTGATCACGACCGCTTCGGTCGCGAAATGACTGCGCGCGTAGGCTTCCACGGCGCGGACGTGCCGGGCGGCGTCGTTGGAGCCGGGGGGGGGGGCCCCCCCCGCGGGGGATTAGGCCCCCGAGGCCGGGGGAGCGCCCCCCGCGACAGGGGCGCCCGGGGTGGCGGAGGGGGCCGGGGGGTGGGGGGGAGTTTTGTGGGGGCTTGTGGGTTG